>NZ_JIBB01000059.1:0-9570 GCF_000620525.1 Acinetobacter sp. UNC436CL71CviS28 | reverse complement strand
CTATAACTATACGTTTTGTCGCTATAACTATACGTTTTGTCGCTACAACTATACGTTTTGTCACATACCTATACGTTTTGTCGCAAATAATCCACAGACTTATCAACAGCATACAAAAAATGGCTAAATTATTCTTAAAAATCAGTAATTAATTAGGTGTTTAGCTCTAACTTATTATATTTTTGCGTATTTTTTAGCCTTAATCCATGCTGCAATCTCAAAACTATACGTTTTGTCGCAACTTCCCCGCATAACTATACGTTTTGTCGCAAACCTGCGATTATGCGTACTGGATACGATTATATATATTTTTCAGGAATTAACTAGATTCTTAACAATCTTATAAGTTGTTGTTTTATATAAATAATTATATTGAAGAACGATTTTTATTTTTTGGTGCTCAAAAAGATATTTGTATAGGCTTAAAATCATAACTATACGTTTTGTCGCAGCGTAAGTTATTGATATTTATATAATAGTTATAAATATTCAAAATTGAATATTTTTTAACTGGTTTTTGTGTTAAAAATAGCCATACGTTTTGTCGCAGCGTAACTAATTGAAATAAAAGAAAATACTTAAACAGGAAAAACATTTATTTTATTTATACTACTACAGGGTTATAAAGTAATTTTACTGATTTTTAATAAATATATTTTTTAAAAACAATATCTTATAAATACAATTAATAACTATATTTGATAAATATACTTGTATAGTTATAATGATTTCAAAAGGAATAACGGATTTACAAAAAAATGCAGAAAATTATTGGCTCACAAGGCTTAGAGGACTATACACAATCTAATACAAGGGCAAAATTGACCGATTTAGTTGTGACCCGCAATGATTTTCCTACTGCCAGATATAGCATTGATCTCAATCTTGAGAAGCTTATGTACTGTGCAATGATCATCGTGAGAAAGAATGAGCTTAAAAATAATACCTCAATTACTCATGACGACTTCATTTTTGTGAGCAGCGAAAACTTTGGAGAATTGACCTCCCCAATGGCTAGAAAGGAAGTGCTTACTGCAACAGATAAACGTGAAATTCAGCGAAATGCTGAAACTGCTTTAAAACGTATTTATACAAAATTTGATAACCCAACTATGTTGGTTAAAGATGGGGAATCTGACGAACCTGCTAAAGTTCCGATGATGACTTATTGCCATTATGACAAAGCAACTAAATGTATTAAGGTTAGATTCGCAAAAGAATTTTTTGAGTATTTCTATGATCTAGTTAAGAAAGTAGATGAAAAAACTAAGTCATTTAGTAGCCATGAACTGAAGCATATTATCTTATTTAATTCGAGCTATTCCCTTCGTTTGTATCGGATCTTAATGAGCTATATGTGGCGTACATCAGAGGTCACTATTGATCTGGAAGAATTAAGATGGATGCTTGAATGTGAGGATAAATATAAAGAGTTGGCCAATTTTAAAAACCGTGTTTTGAATGTGGCTCAGGATGAAATTAACGAACTTAGCAATATTAATGTCAGTTTTGAGAACGTAAAAAACGGAAAGGAAGTAGTTGCTATTAAGTTTATTTTTAGCTTGAAAACTGAATATAAAGAGCAAGGACACATCAAATTTATAGATAAAATGAAAAAGGGCTATCTGGCTGCTGCAATTCCATTTAGTGATGATGGATCACACTTTAAAGCACCTGATCGTATTAAGCATTTCAAACCACCAGTAAAAGTATCTCCAAAACAAATCAGCACCTTAGTAAATTGCAAAGAATTTTTAAATGATTACGGATATTTCTTAGGTAATCTAGACGAGGATACTTCTAAGGTAATCATGAGAACTCTATTAACTGAAAAGTTAGATAAGCTTAATGCTCATAAGCCGATAGATATGGATTATTACTTCTGGTTACAGGCAAAACGAGGGATTATCACCAATAGCAATAATGATAAGAAGAACGATCAGGACACGGACAATCAGGATTAATATCTAAAAAGCATACCCCCCATATTGTCTTAAACAGACTTCGCTAATTTAAGACAATATGATGGTTCAATTTAAAACCTTCAAAAATTCTTATTAATCTATATAAAAAGTATCTTTTCTATTCGCATCCAAATATTAAAATTTAATAATTAGCTAATTGATACCTTAGTCATGACTAAAAGTTTACGTTTAGCCTAAGTGGAATATTTTGCCATTTTTTTAGAATTTCAATTTACAACCATATAATAAAAACAATAACTTAATGTTTCCCAGGATTTGGCCAAACCTGTAATATTTTGCCAATAAATCTAGCTGATTAGTTTTTAAATATTTAGTTTTTGCCTTACTTACCTCCTACATTTTTTAGTTTTTTATGCTATCTGGTCGCCACCCATGCGGGCTGGCTTTAGGTATCCCGTTTTAGATCAAATGGGAGCAGTTGCGGTGCTGCGGTCAGCTCGACAAAATCACAGATTTTGTCGGCTTCGCTTGCCCCTTGCAACGGTAATCAGGGAAGGGAAAATTTAACTGATTGCACCAGTTCGCAAAGTAGACACTTTGCTCTGATATAACCTCTAGGGATCTTAACTAAACATTATTTTATTTCTTAGTCATGACTAAGTTATTTCTTGAAAGTCCACAGGTGGACTGATATAATGATTTTTATCAGGACGCATCGGGCGACCTGAAATAAAACAGGTATTTAGTTATGAATCAGGATTTAGTTTTAGTCTATATATTAAAGAAATCTGAAGTTGAATCAGTCCATTTTTTTGGTTACTTAGACAATCTTAATGATCAATATGTTTGCTGTCTTACTAAAAAGAATGTAGGTCAATTAATACTAGAATTACAAAACAGTTATGGAGAAAGCTTTGCTGCTGCTTCAGTTATGACTGAAAAAGATTTCTTTCAGAAAGAGAATAACTATTTAGAACCGATTGAAATTTCACTAACTGAATATGATGAAAAGTTTAATATTCTTCCCCCTGCCCGCACGTATGGAGGTTTTAACTTTGAAATGTTCATGCTGCCCGAACAGTTGGGAGGTGGGCTATTCTCACACTTTTTAGTGACCTTTGAGCCATACACTAAAAAACGCCTTAAAGCGTATAGAGTGACAGCTTATAGGAATGATCCATTCCATAAAATTTTTAATTCTTGTCCAATTTAAAAGAGATCCCCGAAAGGGGATTTTTTTATACATTCTTAGTCATGACTAAGGGAAAAAAGGTTGTTCATCTTGTGTGTTTTAAGCTCGTTTTAGGGTGTTTGTGTGTTTAATGTGGGGTAAATAGACGTAAGGTAAAAAAAGGCTATCAGCAGCCTAAGAAACGCAAATATAAGCATTAGAAAAGCAGACCAGACAAAATACTTAAATAGCTATTTTTTATGAATTTATATCATTTAAAAAAATTAGTCATGACTAAGTTTTTGCTTGAATGTCCACAGGTGGACTGATATAATGATTTTATCAGGACGCATCGGGCGACCTGAAATAAAACAGGTATTTAAACATGAAACATTTTTCATCAGTTACATCATTAGACGAGTTAAAACTTCAGTACAAAAAACTAGCTTTTAAAAATCATCCTGATCGTGGCGGTAAAACCGAAGTTATGCAGGAGATTAACAGCGAATATGAACAGCTTTTAAATCGCATTATTAATGAAGCTTCAAAAGATCAGTATCAAGATAGTTCCGAAAATGGGCGTGGTTTCTGGTCAAGCCGTTCAGAACACTCTGAAGTTGAGAAAAAAGTAAAACAGGCTATTGATGCAATTATCAATCTGGATGGTTTAGATATTGAAATTATTGGCGTTTGGGTTTGGGTTTCTGGTGATACTAAGCAGCACAAAGACAAATTAAAAGAAGCGGGTTTTGTATGGAATCGAGTGCAATGTAAATGGGTTTTCATTGGTAAAAAATCAAATGGTCGAGGTCGAATGACTTTAGATCAAATGCGAGAGTTACACGGCAGCCAGAAAGTTAAAAAAACCAGAATGGCAGAAGAAAGACAACTTTTAACCGCTTAATAAATAAGTCCCCGAAAGGGGGCTTTTTTTATCAATTCTCTTAGTCATGACTAAGCCTTATTATCCTTAGTCATGACTAAGTTTTTGCTTGAATGTCCACAGGTGGACTGATATAATGATTTTTATCAGGACGCATCGGGCGACCTGAAATAAAACAGGAATTAATTATGCGAGCTTCAATAGTTGCAATCTTTACAAACTATCCTACAGGTAAACTGGTTCATTTTTGCGGTCATGAGGTTTTAACTGGATCTAACAATAATATTTGGTTTCCAATCTTTGATGAAAAAACACTATTTCAGGAAATTGAAAAAATCATGATTAGTTGCCGAGTAGCCCACAATGTTACTCATATTGAAAGAATCAGAAGGGGAGATAATGAAAACGGTTATTTTGAAGATTACAGAATTACTTATAACTTAGCCGTTTAAGCTAGACCTCCCACAATGGGAGGTTTTTTTTGGTGGCGATTTTTTTGGTTTTTAGCTTGCCTAAAAAACATAAAAAATTGTCTATCTGTTCTGCTTTATATACGCTCATTTTGGCCTGTTCAGGTCGGTGCTAGGATAACCTAGCTTCATATATAAAAAAGGCTGTCAGCAGCCTAAGAATCGCAAATAAGAGCATCTGAAAAGCGGTTTAGCCAGGTATTAAAACGGATATTTTTCTACTCAATTTTCCCTATAAAAAATTAGTCATGACTAAGTTTTTGCTTGAATGTCCACAGGTGGACTGATATAATGACTTTATCAGGACGCATCGGGCGACCTGAAATAAAACAGGTTAAAAATCATGGAACAATACATTTCAGTTTACACACGTCAGCAAGCCATTGAAGATGGTTTTTTAGTTGCAATCAATTCTCTTAGTCCTAAATTAGATGGACTGGCAAAAGAACATTATAAGCATCCTATCTGTTTCACTTCTGCGCTTTGGGCGGTAGTTGATAAGGCGGTAAAAAATGAAAAATGGCTTAATGACTTAGAGGGCGTTATTCATGACATTTTATGGATGAGCCGAGTATATAAGACACACCTAAGCCCTAGTGCGGTACGTTTTACTGTGATTATCACAGGCGCAGGTCGCAAGAGAAATCATATTTTAGAATTGCACGTTCATGGTGGAGATCAAGGAGAGCCAGTCATAACAATCGGTTATCCTGAAGATTTTTAATTTACGTCCTCCCTTTATGGGAGGATTTTTTTATGATAAAAAACTTAGTCATGACTAAGAAAATGCTTGCAATGTCCACAGGTGGACGTTAGAATATACAGCATAAGGACGCAATAGGGCGACCCTTAATAAGCCATTAAACTAGGTGAAATATGAAAAAAGTTGTTGCTTCAAATCAAAAGGGCGGTGTGGGTAAATCTGCAATCATTTGCCAGTATGCACACTATTTAAATTCTTTGGGCTTGCGTGTATTAGTCATTGATCTAGACCACCAGAAGAACACTACAAAAGCATTGATTACTGGCGGGGCTGTGACTGTAGCTAATGTATCTGCATTCGACATGCTGACCAAAGAAGATCAAACTATTTCAAATCCTGAAGCCTTTACTTTGGTACAAGCAACACCAGAATTAACAGCTATTGAAAAAAATGGCACTTTGCATAACAACTTTGCCACCAATTACCAGAAGTTTTTAAAATCAGTTGATTCTTTATTTGATGTTTGCCTGATTGATACCAATCCAAATCCCGACATTCGCCAAGTAGCTTCATTAATTGTTAGTGACTATGTTTTAAGTCCAATTCAATTGAATCAGGAAGCTATTGACGGCATCGGTGGATTACTCAAGCAGATCCAAGCGATTAATCAAAAGCTAAACCCAAATTTAAAATTAATCGGCATCCTACCGAATATTGTTGAACCAACTCCATTTCAGAAAGACAACCTAAAAGCTATTGTTCAGCATTTTTCAAAGTACCTGATCAAAAACTCAGACGGTAGCTATGCCTTCGTTAAAAAAACGACTGCAATCGCTGAAGCGCAAGCGCAAGGCATACCTACAAATAAATTGGGTAAAACTAGCGGTTTTACCGCATGGGCTGAATTAAAAACAGTTTTTGAAAGCATTAACAAGTTTATGGAGATTTAAGGAATGTTAGATTTATCAGCTTTGGAAGGTATTGATCTAGGTAATTCTGCACCAGTAGCAGACGGAACACCTAAACAGATTCCACTTACAGATATTCTTGAAGATCCAGATCAGCCGCGTGTTGAGTTTCCAGAAGATCAGATGCAAAAAATGGTCGAATCAATCAAGGCTCGTGGAGTTAAAACACCAATTAGTGTTAAACCCCACCCAACAGAACAAGGCAAGTGGATCATCAATTATGGAGCTAGACGTTTTAGAGCTTCAGTGATGGCTGGCAAGGAAACTATCCCTGCTTTTGTTGATAATGATCATGATGATTATGATCAAGTCATGGAGAATAAAGAACGCCTTAACCATTCACCTATTGAGCTTGCATTTTTCATCCAAAAGAAAATTAAGCAAGGTGAGAAGAAAAACGTAATCGCTAAAAAGTTAAATGAAGATCCTGTTTTCATTTCTACTCACTTAGCTTTAGTAGATATGCCAGAATGCTTATCTAAGGCTTATGATGCAGGTTTTAAATCTCCAAAGACTTTGTATGACTTACGCAAACTTTGGGAATCCTTCCCTGAAGAAGTAAACGCTTGGGTGGATGAATCTTTAGAGAATGGTCAGGACATTATCAGATCTAGAGTTCAGGCTTTATCTAAAAAGTTAAAAGAACCTAAGCAAGCTGAAGCGACTGAAGTAGATCAAGAACCACAGGCGCAAGAAAGCCAAGAGCAAACCGCCATTATTGATGATAATGAATCTTTCAATTTTGAGGGGGATGATCAAGCTGAAGCGACTGAAGAACCAGAAGAACCAGAAGTTAAAAAACTGATGGATCAATCGAATCAGAAAGAGCAGCCAGAAGCTAAAGAAGAAGATCCAGACAAAATCAAAAAACCGCTTTTAGTTGTTATTCATGACGGCCGACAAGCGAACCTGATGCTAAATAAAAAGCCTACTTCTTTGGGTTTTGCATGGATCAAATACGAAGATGGAACAGAGGTATCTGTAGATTGCAGCAGCCTTGAAATCGAGTATTTACAAGAAGCCTAAACCTATCAATGGAAAAAGACCTTGCTTATGCAAGGTTTTTTTTTGGGCGGGTTATCCCGACCACCTAGCTTGATTACCCTTAGTCATGACTAAGGAGAAAAGAGGGAAAAAAGAAGGTATATAATCTAGGGTAGGGCAGGATAGGCAGCAGCCGTTAAAAACCTTAATTTGTGTCACAAATAAAGGTTATACTATTCTTTCAGAATAGCTATCGAAAATATTAGTTTCGATAAAGGTACTGGAATCATGACGAAATCAAACTTGGATCAAGTTTTAAAATTTAGGGTTAGCAATGCCGTTTATGACTGGTGGCAAGCTAAGTGTGAGAAGCAAGGAATCAAGAAAGGTGAGCCTTTCCAGAAGGCTTTAGAAAACGCCTATAAAAAAGAAAATGATCCTAATTATTCAGGACAAGATTTTTCATTGAATCTGGAAAAGGACTTAACCGAAAAAATCTATCAGTTAGCTAAGTTTGAAGAAGTAGATCCAGATGACTTGATCAAAAAAATGATCAAGGAAAAGTTATCTGAAATAGAAAAAACGCAAGACGTTATAGATGTATTTGAAAAAACATCACGCAAAGAATTAAGGCTTAAACCAAGTTTGATGAAAGCCATTAATGAGAAAGCAGCACAGATCGGCATGAAACCGAATCAATATATCATTTCGGTTTTAACAGCTAATGTCACAAAAGATTCAATATTCTTTAGCCAGGAAGAAGCTCTTAAACTTGGCGAATCAAATAGTCAGCTTTTGGCGATTGGTAGAAACCTAAACCAAATGGCTAAGAATATGAATCAGGGCATTTATGAATCTTACGATAGAGAATTTGTCGAGCGAGTACATCAGCTAGTAAAAGCTCAAGTTAGGCATGTTTTCACTCTATTAGAGCGCAATAAAAAGAGGTGGGAATAATGGCTAACGGAAGCAGTAAAACTACCAGAGAAGTGCAAAGCACCTTGCTTGCTCATGGTGAGCAACTACTTAATGGATCTAAAGTTAGGCGTGTTAATCAGACCCAAAGTTTAGATACTTTTTTAAATGACCTGTCTAAGCCTAAAAATGGATCTGGCCATTCAGCTACATCAGCCCCTAAATCATCTCCAAATAGCGTTAAAGCAACTTTAGATAGAATTAGTAAAAAGACCCCTGAAGTAATGGTCAAGGTTACTGGTGGAGGTAATTCTATGGGGAAGGTGAAAGCTCACATGGGATATATCACTCGGAATGGACAATTAGAGGGAATTGCTCAGGACGGAAATAAAGTTAATGGTAAGGATGATATAGAAGATGCTGCTGAAGATTGGCAAATGTCAGGTACACCTATTTCTGATGAAGAGTCTAAATATAAGCAGGCTTTTAATATTGTGTTATCTATGCCGAAAGGTACGGATGAAAAAGGCGTTTATGATGCTGCAAAAGAATTTGCAGAGGAACATTTTAAAGACCATAAATATATGATGGTGCAGCATACCTTTACCAATGATCCTTCAAAAGATCCAAGTGAAAACCCGCATGTGCATGTTGTTGTTAAAGCTGTTTCTGAAAAAGGTGATCGGTTAAATATTAGGAAGGCTGACCTTCAGGAATGGCGAGAAAGTTTTGCTGAAAAATTAAGATCCAGAGGGATTGAAGCGAATGCGACAAAACGTATAGCTAGGCTGCAAAAAAATAGAAGTGATAAGCAGTCAGTTAAACAAATGAAAGAGCAGGGCAAATCGTTTAAGCGATATGGTAAAAATAAGGCTAGTCCAGAACGTGTCCAGAGAGCTAAACAGCAAGAAAAAGAAGCATTGACGCATTACAAGGAGATTACTAAAGCTCTATCACAGTCACCAGATCCGCAAGATAGAAAACTTGCAATTGATCTAGTGGACTATTTACGGAAACAGGTAGAAGTGAAAAAACCAACACCAGAGCCACAGATTCAACCTAATAAGCCAGATCCGCAGCAGGGAAAGAGCAAGGGAAAAGAACAAGATAGATAATAAGGTAAGGCACAATAATGTGCCTTATTTTTTACTCATTACTGAGGTAGATTTAGATAACCAATAATCTAAAGGAAATAGATAAAACGATTTCGCCCCTATGAAAACTAAATTAATCCTGATAAAAGCTCATTAAATTGACACTCATCGTTTTCTTTTAGCTTTGTAATTATGATGTCTGCAATTTGCTTCATTTCACTAGTATCGTATACTCTTAAACCTCTTTCTAAGTGTTCTTTAAGATGTGAGCTTTCATTAGTTACACGGTTAATAATAGAAAAGTTATGACCATTTGAAAAAAACGATCGAAGGTTATCAGTGTAATCTTTATTATTTGGATACTTAAAGTGTACTAGCTCAAACCTGATCTGACAGTTACCCGATTTTTATTGTGCCTGTCAGGTTAAATTTGAGCTAAATTCTTCTCAGCCCAAAT
>NZ_JIBB01000058.1:0-9620 GCF_000620525.1 Acinetobacter sp. UNC436CL71CviS28 | reverse complement strand
ATGATTTGATTGTTAGTATGCAACATAAGAAAGTTACCTTTGTTTGATTAAGATTTCGACACCTTTATCAAAACGGGTAACTTTCTCTTTTTCAAGAAGAATGTACGATCAAGTCTGAACTAATACATTTTAGCATACTACTATGCTGTTTTAAAACAAATTCATAATGCAGAAAATGAAGTTTTCGCCCCAATCATAATCGACACTCCAAATCAACAAGAACAGGCTGACTTCAACTACTCCAAAATTATTAATTTTATTATTCAGCATACACCTAATTCCGCTCAGCTCTTCATCTGCGCAATGAATCGAGAGGAAATTAAAACTTATAAAGAGCAAGCGAATACTATTTTCCTGACTGAAAACAAGTTGCTTGATACTAAAAAATATAAGGAACTAAAAGACTTATTAAATTTCGAAAGTTATGACTTTGCATAAGGGGAGTAATCCCCCCTTATATTCTATTGAAGTTAATATGAATATTTTTATCGTACTCAAGACACATCAGTTAATTGCCCTCACACTCCCCTGCAATCCTTTCTGTATATCCTGCACAAATCCATCCTCATGATTCGACTTATCTTTTACTTTAGCTCTCGTCATTGTTAAAGGCTGCGCTTGTTCAATATTAGTCTCTTGATTTTCATCCATATAAAACTCCTCTACTAAATCCAAGCCCTCCTCTGCATTGACTTCAAACTGTGCATTGGCAAAACCCTGCCTTGCAGTCTGATCTAACGCCGTTTGATTAAAACCTGCTTGTTTACTTTGCTGGTCAATCTCTTGCGCCATTTGAATAGCTTGTTGCAGATTAACCCCATCTTTCAATGTTAAATCCACATAGTACACAGGTTGGCGATAGCTTTGGGTGGTACTTTTTCCACGTAACGTGAGTTGCAATGGTAGACATGATAGCAAACCATTCGATGCTGCATGGTAGTAGCTGAGCCGTGCAGCTAACGTCCGTATACTGTTAAAACCTGTGGTTCTAAAAATGAATGTACCGAGTTCATCACTTTCATCCAAATTGACATGTAAACGTCCATAGGGCTTGCAGTTTCCTCCTTGTGCCAATGAACATAAGTCTGGTGAAGGGCATGGGTGCTGCTCAACACCCTGATTGGTGAGTCGCTGGCAGGTTTCACCATTACCTACACAGACAGGCCGTCCTGTTTGTCGGTCGAATAAGCTGTACTCAGCTCTCAGATTCAGTTCAGGATCATTGAAGATCATCCGTACTGGAATGGTACGGAGTTTTTGATTTGGTGCTTTACTGCGTAATTGCTCATCAAGCGGATGCTTAATCCATCCCTCTTTGCTTTGAATTTGACTGGTAATGGTAAATTGGTCGTCCTTTTCAGGCAGTCGTTTACCGTTCTTTTCAACAACTTTACCAATACTGATACGTCCAAGGATCGGTGGTGTGATTGCTAAACCTTTAATCATGATAATTTTCCTCTAAATAAAATTTTACTGTTGACCCTTTGTTATGTAAGCAAATACAAAACCGTTTAAAGATCAGATGAAATGCAAAGACCGCCATTGTTGGCCTACCGCTCCTTCGGGAGTCGGTAGGTCGGGGGTGGTTTTTTGCGCTTTTTTGAAGAATGGAAATATCGACGTGATGAATTCAGTCATCGGTATAGATCTGAAAACGTCGTGTCCCTGCTTTGTTTTGCGGAAACTGCTCAAGCATTTCTGGGTGAAGTTTGAGTAAGGCTTTGCTGTCTAAACTGATTGAATCTTTGGATTTCTTCCACGTCACCGAACCATTGGCAAAGGTTGCTCGTTCAGCATCCTTCATCAACATCTGGATTTGATGCTTAATTTCATCAAAGTTATTTTGATGCTGCTCAATGTCATGCTTTTCTTGAATCAGTTGAGCAAACAATTGATTGGCTTGTTCGTTATGACTCAAGTCTTCAACAGTTAATGGAATATGTTGCGGATAGAGCTGCTGTATAGCTTTGGCTGCCGACTCACTGGCATCCACATCAGGTGGTGTGTCTTTTTCCACACACTCCCAGAAGTAACGTTCCGCATTGATGATATGTTTGATCACGGATTCGGAGCGCATCACTTTGAATATTTTGGTTTCATGCCCACAAATCAGCACACAAACATGTGCTGCGCGTTTGCCTGTCACTGCCAATTGATGTTGTACCTGACACAAGACATATAAAGGCACACCCTCTCGCCAAAGTTTTGCGCCGTACTCTCCTGCTGTTTTGCATTCCAGAATTTGAACTTCATCACTACCCACAACGGAGTAATCCAGATTGGCAAGCATGAAATGCTTATCAGGATCTGGATGCTGAAGCACTGCATTGATTCTGCGTACCTTGTTATTGGTATGCATGCTGTAGTACTCAGCCACCAATGGCTCTAGCTGCTTGCCCCAATAGAGTGGGGCGACACCTGAACTTTCATCCTCAATCGTTTGTTTGACTCGCCCTGTCTTGATCATCCATAGTTCGAGCATCGACATATAGGGATTCAATCCACAGGCTGCTGCACAATCACTACTGCCAACACCTTGTCGTCTGACCTCAAGCCAGTCAGATTGAGTCATATTTTTGGTATTGACCAAGCGTTTTGCTGTAAACAATTTTGGGGCAATAAAGGGTTTGCTCGCTTGTTGAATGGATGGGTTAAATATTGCTGTATTCATATTGGATTCCTCATTTTTATATGGGTGATGGCAAATAAAGGGCATAAAAAAACCACACCCGAAGATGTGGTTTAATTATTTTTAAAATGTAAATTTATCTTTAGAATCGAAAGGATAGGTCTAACTTTCCATTGCAAAAACTTAACCTTCTACGCTATGACACCATGCGTAAAGCCTGTTCTAGTCCACGTTGCTTGATCGCTGCTCCTGCACCAAACCAAGCTGAATCGAGTCGATGATCTGTACTCATGGCACGTCGTTCATGATCAATAAATTCTGTAATTGAACACAGTAATCCATAGGCTGTTCCTTTAGCAGAACTCAACTCTGCACCACGTCCCTGACCATTAAACATGTCCATTGCTTTTGTCATCGCCTTGGCATTAGGTTCAGCTTTTTCCTTGGTATCTGCATGTGCCGCCTGAGTCGCAACATCACGGTAGAACTGAATAATATTGTCCTCCTGATCTGCCACACTCATGCTGGTGTTGTTGAACACTGCATCAAAGAAAGCTGCTGCTTCTCCTTGGGTGACTCTACGCTGACTGAGCTGCTTCATTTCGTACATGTGTTCATCCCATGCACGTACTGAAATGCCCAATTGCTGTTTGACTTTATCTGCATCAAACTTGGTACTATGCGGAACTTTCACTACACCTGCATTACCGTTCTGACCACGTAAAGCAATCGCCAAGGTGTTGTTGCAGACAACACGAATGGAAGTAAATTGTGCTGTTGTCGCCAGTGTTCCATCACATGCAGTTGCAAGAAGAATATAGCCATTACTGACATCCTTTCCTTTTAGTGCTGAACTTTGTCCTGTCCGTGCCAGCGCCCAGAATTTCTTGCCACCTTTAAGCACGCCTGCGGTTTCCAATTCAAAGCCTGATTGTTCAGTTAGATCACGATAGAACTCTAAGATCTCACGAGGTTGGACTTCCTGAAAACGTTGACTGACCACTGACAAAGGTGCATGGGTATCAGAACGGTACAGTACACGCTGTTCTTCATACGGCATGATGATGCTTTGCCCACGTTCATTCTGTGCCATATAACTGACATTGGATGACTCGATACGCCAGTCCATGCCTGCCTGCTGTGCCCACACCTCAATCGGTTGGTTTTGACTTAGTTGATTCCCTAGTCCATGCCAAGGGGTTTCACCGACATAAGCCATTTGTTCAAGTTGATGTGCCATAGTTTTATTCCTTTTTAAAATAATGCTAAAAATTTGATCTGTTCTTAATTCAGATATTGAATGGGGAATTTTTGGTAGCAGTTATGACAGAAGCACAAACTTTGCTGCGAAGGTGTGCTTTGTTCTGTAAAAGAATTAAACAAACCACCGAGTACAGTTCCTGCAATTCCTCCAACGATGGGAGGCAAATTCAAAGACTTCGCAACGGTTGTGCCTAAGGCCCCTAAAGCTGCGGGTGATGCAAAATTGGATAATGTTGAATTTGCTTGTTGTGCATTTGCTTCAACAATCATAATGTCGGTTGAATGACAAAAGGGACAATTCAAGCTCATGACTTGACTCCTAAATTTTGGGCATAAAAAAGCCTGCTCGATGGCAGGCTTTGTTTTCATATTTTCATGTGATCTCAAAAGAGCTTCATGATTCTCATTAGGATGTTATGTATTTGAAATTATTTGGAATCATTCTAAAATTTATAGGACTATCTCATTATCCAATTGGCAATATTCTTTCATTCAGTTATTAAGTATCGACTAACTCTTATCATCCAATCTAAATTCAATTTCAAAATTGATCCCATCCCAAACAATTAGCTCGCCAATCCAATCTTTTTTTGCATTGAATTTTTTAGAATATTTACTACCATCTTTGCCGTCTAAGATATGTTGAAAATCACTTGAATTATTAAGCATTGATATGATCGGTCTTATCTTTAATTTTTCTGTAAAAGCAAGATCAAGGTTTTTTCTGAGCTCATTACACCCATTCCCAGACCATCTATCTATTCGATCACGGTATATTTGCTTTCTTTCAATTGGATGCTTAAAGAGTAATGGCTTATGTCCCCACAAGCTAACTATGAGTTCGTTATTAGAACTAATTGAAGATACAGACCAATTAGGGTTTTTAAGCTCCGCATTAAATTTCTTAAACTCATCTACAATTCCCATAAAGCAATACCCATTAAAAAATAAATTTTATCTAGAAAACGGCTTATAGAACAATGAATCATAATAATTTTCAAGAAAATATAAAGTGGAATTTCAATAAATTCCACTTTAAAGCAGAAGCCTACAAATTTAAGTATTGCTATCCTTTTTTATTAAAAAACTTAACTCCGATTGCTCAATATTACATTGCTCAAATATTTTTTTAAGAATATTAACTTTGGTTTTCGTTGCACAATTTGTGTATAAAAAAATCGATTTACTGATTTCCGTAAAATTATTTGTCGTTTCTTGTAAGGAAAGATCATAAAACTTGTGATCACCACAGAGACTCATAATTTGCGTTGTGTGCTGTTCTAATAAATATTTTACAACATCTATCTGCATTTCTTTCCATGATTGCACTTTAGACTCAACATCGTACAACGTATAAGAAACCAGAGTATATCCTGTAAAATCAAAGTCATCTTCCAGCAAATATTCATTTGTTTCCTCTACGGGTGGAACATAACTTGTTGTTGGGTAATACCATAATTTAAGCGATTTCTTTGATAGACGGCTTTGTCTTTCAACCAGTTCATCTTCCGTCCATTTTAGACATTCTCTTACATATTGATTCAAACGCAAATTACTGTCTTTAAATCCATTCTCAATATCTAATTTATCTTTAAAAGGTCGATTACTATATTTGCTGTTATAACCAGTTAATGTCAAATTTGGCAAAGTATGCAACCATTGCTCGTGAATCTGTTGTGATTTTTCACCCAATTCTTTTTGCCAAACAGGAGAAAGCGTTTGGGGCATGATATGCTCTATGGTGTATGTTCCATCTTTAATTCTTTCAATTACATTAATTTGTTCTTTGCTTTCCTCATTTTCTAGAAAACTAAATAAATATGCTTTATTTTTCGAACTCATGGCATAAATGTTACGACTAAAAAGAGCTTGCTCAAATTCCTCATCATTTGGAAAACGACTTGATTCCTCTTTATTTAACAGCACATATTTATAAATTTCAGCATAGGATGCCAATTGGCTAGATTGTGCTTTCTTAGTCACATCTTTATCTAAAGTTGCAAAAATTTTAGACAAAGCATTAGTGGCTAAACCAACAATCAAACGTCTAAATAAAAATATTTCCGTTACTCTTAAAAGTTCAGTGACCTCTTGATCAGTAAGATTTTTTTCATTCCAACGTTTTAGAATTGCCAATACGACTGGAAATATAACGGTAAACTCTAACTGACTCAGCCGTACCAACACAGCGGTAAAACTGTTTTGATATTGCATCGGATTCAAAATGATTGCATAAAGCTTTGAATACTCCAGTAAATCTTGTAATAAAGCTTCAATATCATCATTATTTTTTTTCACATAATCTTTGAAAGTAAAATAGATATCTTTAATAACGACTGTGCGATTTAATTTTAAGGTTAAGTAATCTTTGAAAAAATCACTAACCTTAAAATGAGTATTTTTCTCAATTTTGTTCCAAAAAGCTTCATAATATTTTTCTTGTAATTCAGAAGAAAGCCCCATTAAAATAAAATTTCGGATTTTATCACCTTCCTCAAGTTCGAGTCCCGTTGAGTTCAAGCTTTCAAATATAAGCTGGGGGTCATCATCCTTTTCTAAAAAAATATCAATTGTTTGTAGTCGTGAAATGGCATCATACAAATCATCAATGTCGATATTTTCATTCAGTATTCTGTCTCGAAAATATCTAAAATTTGACGTTACATTAGAACCATCAACAAAATCTGATTCATCACCAAACAATGCATCGAAAGCTTTACAGTCATCCTTGATTGGCTTCAATCTTATTTTCCGATGATCTTCTTGATACTCATCTACTAAATGTTTTTTGGTGATTTTCTCAATTAAACGATCATCTTTAGGAATAACTTTTTTATGCTTCAATAAATCCACAATAGCAATCAACAAAATTGATATGGTCGTTAACCGTTGTTGCCCATCAATAATTAAAAAATCTTCTCTTTTGCCGCCTTGCATATGGCTTGAAACAATACTACCAAAAAAATGCGGGACATCAGGCTTTTTAATTAACCCTTTTAAATCATTAAGTAACTGAGCACAATGTTTGTTTTGCCAACTATAGTTACGCTGGTAAACAGGAATGATAAATCTTTTATCTGAGCCATCAATAAATTTCAGAAATTGTTTTGCTTCACCCTTCATTTTTTCCCCGTCACGTAAATATACATTTTAATGATCATAAAGTATTAGGACTAATTCTATAGCAATTAGAATGATTTAAAATAGGCTCATATCAATCCAAGAGTTTTACCAAAAACTTTACTAAGACTCTTCGATCTTTGATTTTACATGTGTTTTCAATCTTGCTTGATTGACTAAACCCACCCTTAAATTTATCATTCAACTGCTGACCTACATTGTCAGTCGGTTTTAGCAGACCGTTTCATACAGCGCATCAGGGTTTATTCTTCTGAGTATTCTTCACATGCGTAAAACCTTCTCGTCCCCCTTTGCGGTAGAACGGGAGGGGGACGCGTTCGCGCGTGCTGGTTCTGTATGTCCAGTCTGCTAACCCCTTTTCGTTCTGCCACCATTATTTAGCAGTAAGTTGGTAGAGCTTCTTAATACATACAGGAGTAGTCGCCATGACTCAGCATTTTTTATCTTTATTGTTTTCCCTAAAGCGATTTTCTATTCCCTTGTTGCCCTAGCAACAATCATACACTTTTGCTGATATGACTGATCCAAATGCGGTTTAGCTTTGGAAGGCTTTGTCTCGCTAAAATTTCAGGACATAAGCAAAATTTATAACACTTCAAATTACACAATAATAATTCGGGGAAATGATGAAAATTCAAACTTCACTTGTGCTCATCTCTATTGCATTGATGGCTTCAGGTTGTGCCAGTAAAACAGAACGTCAATTTATCAGTGGTTGTAAAACAGGGGGCATTGATGGCAGCACCTGTTCATGCATCTACGACAAACTTGAAGATAAATATGGAGAGGATGGTCTTAAAAATAATCTGTACACCCTTCAACAAACTGAATCCTTTCAGATGGATATGGTCAACGTTTCCTATCAGTGCATGAAGGAATAGCCATGAGAACACTTGCAGGCATCATCTGTGTCATCGCCGTGATTTGTGTACTAGGACTACCCTTCATTGGTTTCATGATCGTGATGGGAATTTTTATTGCATTGGCAAAATATGCAACTGGGGGAAAATAAATGAATTCAAATATTAAAACAGGTCTGATTAGCATCTATCTAGTGATTGGCTTTTTCTTTGCAATCTATCAACACTTTTGGGGGCAGTATAACTACAAGTCTTTTGCCTACAACATTGGTCAAGGCTTAGTTTGGCCAGCGGTGATGTTTCCAGTCGTCGGTAAAATTGTAGGTGGGATTCTGATCCTATTATTGATTTGGTTCGTTGTTATTCGTCCTAAATTATAAGGGGTGCAATCATGAAAAATTTATTTTCCACCATTGCCCTGTGTTCCTTATTGATGGCATGTAGTCAAAACAATCCACCACCTAAAGCAGATGAAGCGAATACGACCAATCAAGCGGTATCAAAGAGTTCTGATGCTCAGTCAGTTTATGCCTCTTATACAGAAGAGGCAGTCAAAGCCAAACTGATGGATATGCAGATCATTGTTGAAAATGGACATATTTATCTCCCTGCTGAAGTGAAGGAAGCAGAATCCTATATCAATGGATGGAATAAATATCCTGATATGCTTAAAGCCATGATGGAATCTGATCTTAATCCGAATCAGACTCAAAATGTCGATGACACACCACCTGATGAAGAGACCTCTATTGAAACGAGTGCCATCAGTGCACGAGGTCGTATCACCGCTCAGGAATCACAATCTGCTTTTAATGTGCCTGGGGCGATAGATTATTTTCTTGAAATTCAGTCTACCAATGAACAGCCTTTTACTCTACAAGGTTTGAAAATCAATCGTGGTCGATGTGGTTTTAGCACAGGTGACTTTTATAGCAAATTACCTGTCACATTGAACTACAGTCAAACTGTCAAATATTTACTAAAATGTAAAGGCGATCAAGTCCTTGAAGCTGAACTCATTACTGATCAAGGGAGTTTAAGTATCACATTTTGATCTTAGAACAGTTCCAATAACGAGAGCACTTTTAATGATTAAGTGCTCTTTATTAGAAGCTACTTTTTAATCATAACTATCGTTCAACAAAAGTAAAATCTTTTTCACTTTTTATAAGCGAAGATAGATTAATCACTTCGGTTTGCAAATTTGGTTGTCTGAGAATCTGAGGATAATCAACTTGTTTTATTCTATTCTTTAAAGCCTTCTTTATTGGATCATATGAAAAAGAAAGATCTTCCATATGAGTTGAATATAAGATATCAATCTTGTCGCTATCATTCCTATAGTGTGTTGGATTCAATTTATAGTGATAGTAATTTTTGTGCTCTTTCAAATTAAGTAAGTCGTATAAAAATTGGTTAAAACTATTGGGAATTGTTACCTTTTTATGCGCGCGATATTCCATTTCTTTGAAAAAGTTAAAATAGTGCAAGATTAAACTTTGAAAGCTTACGATTAGGGATTTTTCTTTTGGATGTCGTGTTTGAACTTTCGTAGTCTTGTCCGATAAAAATTCAATCATATTGGTGAGTTGTTCTAATTTGTATTAGTTCAGACTTGATCGTACATTCTTCTTGAAAAAGAGAAAGTTACCCGTTTTGATAAAGGTGTCGAAATCTTAATCAAACAAAGGTAACTTTCTTATGTTGCATACTAACAATCAAATCAT
>NZ_JIBB01000057.1:0-9778 GCF_000620525.1 Acinetobacter sp. UNC436CL71CviS28 | reverse complement strand
ATTTAATCCGCAAAGTTTAATCAGACTTTGCACAAAGCCAGTGACCATACGTAAAGGCAGACGGAATAAAGATTTAATCATTAAGCAGCATTGGATGGCTGCGTCGGAGTAGGTTTGATTTCGCCCTTGTTTGCCTTTTGATGGAGCATACCATTGCGTAGCAGGATCAAACCAAATGGCAATATTTCCGCGACTCATGAGTGCTCGGTTATATGCGGGCCAATTGGTTGTGCGGTAGATTTTGTGTGCAGGCTTCTTCATTTGAAAATTATATCGCTGAAAAAGCCTTTACAGATAGGTTTGTGCAACAAAGCCCCTGATCGACTGAATATGGCTGAGCTTCTTATACCATTCTTTATAGCAATTATTCTATTAACAATAACTCCGGGACTGGATACAGCATTAATTATACGAACAGCTACTGTAGGAAATAAAAGTAAAGCATTCAATGCAGCCTTAGGTATTGCGTGTGGCTGTTTAGCATGGGGTGTACTCGTAGCTTGTGGAATAGGCGCTATTTTAGCTACCTCTGAACTTGCATTTAACCTGTTAAAATGGTTAGGAGCTGTTTATCTGGTATGGTTAGGTATTGGCTTGATTTTTAAACCTCGAACAGTTTTTGAGATAACGTCAAATCCTAACAAACAGGAAAATTGGTTTTTAAAAGGTTTGATTACGAATATATTGAACCCTAAAGTCGGGTTCTTCTATGTCTCATTTTTACCCCAGTTTATTCCAACTGGTGAAAATTCTACATATTGGCTTTTAAGCTTAGTAGCCATTCATGTGGGTTTAGGTATTTTATGGTCATTATTTTTGATTACTTTGATGAAACCTATTTCGAGATTTCTACAGCAAGGTAAAACTCTGAAAAAAATTGATCAGATAACTGGCTCCATTTTTATATTGTTCGCGCTGAAATTAACCTTCACCAATAGATAACCCCCATACTATTTACCTGAATGACGATCATGCGTTTTAAAAATTTAAACGTTTAACTTTTATAATAAATTTTCATTTGCATAAAGAGTGGGTTTAAGCAGTTTCTGTCTGGCCCACTTGGTGATAAGCACGATTAAAATAAACCAGACTTTGATCATGCTGGCTTTGTTGAATCGCAACAATAGGACAAATCAAAATAGTGTGAGTTCCCACTTGTTGAATTTGCTCAATCTCGCAGTCGAAACTTACCAAAGCATCTTCCAACACAGGTGCACCTGTTTCCAACTCAATCCATGCACCATGTTTAAAGCGTTCTTCTGGCGTGAGTTTAGATGAAAATGCTTTTGAAATATGTTCGTGATGCGCGCCTAAAACATTCACTGTTAAAATTTTGTTATCCAGGAAATGTGCATGTGAGCTTGCAGCCTGGTTCATACAGACCAATAATGTCGGTGGTGTGTCAGTCACACTACACACAGCAGAGGCAGTAAATCCAAAACGGCCAGACATACCTGCCGTGGTCACAACACTGACTGCACTTGTGAGTAAAGACATTGCATTTTTAAAGTCTGTTGCCTGAACCATGACATTATTCCTAAATTGAACCGTACTTTTTCCTGTGTGTTTGCTATACCACCCAACTCCATCAGGAAGGTACTATCGACATGCGTTCTGATTAGAACGACATGTAGTAAGTAAAATGAGGGTTACTTGTTTGATTATCAACTGCCATCAAAAAAGTAACCCTTTATACCACTTATTGGTAAATATTAAGCAGTAAGTTCCAATCCTGTAAGTTCTCTGCGAACGATTTCTGCACCTGCACTTAAGGCATTTAACTTGCCACGTGCCACTTCACGAGAAAGAGGTGCCATACCACAGTTTGTGCAAGGATAAAGCTTGTCAGAATCTACAAACTGAAGCGCTTTACGGAGTGTATTCGCCACTTCTTCTGGTGTTTCAATCTGGTTAGATGCGACATCAATTGCACCGACCATCACTTTTTTACCGCGAATAAGCTCGAGTAAATCGATAGGTACATGTGAGTTGTGACATTCTAATGAAATGATATCAATGTTAGAAGCCTGAAGTTTCGGAAACGCTTCTTCATATTGACGCCATTCCGAACCGAGTGTTTTTTTCCAGTCTGTATTAGCTTTAATGCCGTAACCATAGCAAATATGAACCACAGTTTCACATTTTAGGCCTTCAATGGCACGTTCCAAAGTCGCGACACCCCAGTCATTGACTTCGTCAAAGAATACATTAAATGCAGGTTCGTCAAATTGAATGATGTCTACCCCAGCAGCTTCTAATTCTCTTGCTTCTTGGTTCAAGATTTTAGCAAATTCCCAAGCCAGTTTTTCACGGCTCTTGTAATGACCGTCATAAAGCGTATCAATCATGGTCATTGGGCCAGGTAACGCCCACTTGATAGGTTGATTGGTTTGCTGACGTAAAAACTTGGCATCTTCAACAAAAACCGGCTTTTGACGTGATACCGCACCCACTACAGACGGTACACTTGCATCATAGCGATCACGAATTCGAACTGTTTCACGCTTCTCAAAATCTACACCATTTAAGTGTTCAATAAACGTCGTCACAAAATGTTGGCGGGTTTGCTCACCATCACTGACGATATCGATGCCAGCAAGTTGTTGCTCGTGTAATGCCAAACGTAACGCATCTTTTTTACCTTCAATCAAGCCTTCGTTTTCGAGTTTCCAAGGTGACCAAAGCTTTTCAGGTTCTGCAAGCCAAGACGGTTTAGGTAAGCTGCCAGCAGTTGAAGTCGGTAATAATTTTTTCATGATCAATGACCTGTATGTATATTAATTAAGAGCGTAATTTGCAGACCACTGCTCAAGAATCGCTTGGTATGGTTTGATAAATTGCTCTTCAACAAACTTCCCCTGCTCAATAGCCAGACGGCTACGTTCTTCTCGGTCATACACAATGCGAGTGAGTGAATAGTCTTGATTCTTCAAACTTGGCTGATAATATTTACCCGCAACTGAATTTGCATTATAAATTTCAGGGCGGTAAATCTTTTGGAAGGTTTCCATTGTGCTGATGGTACTGATCAACTCAAGGTTGGTGTAATCACTCAACAAATCACCTGAAAAATAGAATGCTAAAGGCGCGGCGCTATTTGCCGGCATAAAATAGCGGACCTTTAAGCCCATTTTTTGGAAATATTCATCAGTTAATGAATAGTCTTCTTGCTTGTATTCGACACCCAAAACAGGATGTACATTTTCAGTACGGTGATAGACCTTACTTGTTGAAACGCTTAGGCAAATGACAGGCGCTTTTTTAAAGTTGGCTTTATAAGTCTCAGAGTTAATGAAACTTCTAAACAGGTTGCCATGTAATTCACCAAAATTTTCTGGTGTGCTAAAGGTAGGCTGATCTTTATTATGATCAAGCAACAGCACACTAAAATCATAATCACGGACATAAGAAGAAAAATTGTTGCCCACAATACCTTCAATACATTTACCGGTTTTTTTATCGATAATATTGGTTTTCAATATTTCAATCAAAGGGAGCCCACTGCTATGGTTTTGCACATCAATATTCATTTCAACTGAAATGATTTCAAGCTCAACAGCATAGCGGTCGCCTTTAGGGTTGTCCCAATAAGCTAAGGCATTGAAACGATTATCAATCATCCGTAACGTATTGCGCAAATTTTCCTGACGGCTCATCCCTCTTGCCAAGTTAGCAAAGTTGGTGGTAAGGCGCGTATTGTCTGCTGGACGATAGTTTTCATCGAAACAAATACTCTTAATCGTAAATGTAAACTCTTTATTCATTGTGATCAGTACCCTAATTTCCGAGATAAACCTAAAAAATCTTTTTGCTCTTTTTAAACTTTCCAGCCTTATCGGTTTTGCGCCTTTTGGTCTTATCAAAAGTGAATTACTGGAGCGCTTCAGAACATGAATAGATTTATACCGCAATCACAACATGAATAAAAATGATTTAGTCTCATTGGAAAGTGAGTTAAATTCATGTTTAAAAACTAACGCTATTAGAATTAAAGAATATTGGTAAAAAAAAATGAGATTTTTAAATTCTTTTCCTACTAATAATTTTTTAATTTTCTGCATGTTATAGTGTAGGAACTTATATTTATTCTGATTTAATCATCGTACTTATGATTTAAATCATACATGTATATGGTTATATCTAAGCAGATAGAGGGCTGGTGCATGATTTAACGAGTTATAGCGTTATAATTTGAACTGGTAATTTTAGTAACATATAACAGAGCTTAATCATCATTAGAAAAAATTTTCAAAAATAACAGTTTGATTTAAGAATTTTGAATATTACTGAATTTTTTATATAAGCCTTTAACTATACTTCTATACATCATAGCTAGCATGATTTTATTCAAGTTTTATCGCATAAAGATTATATAATTTAATATTCTTCTAGTGCTCATTTTTTGAATATAATCTATTTTTAAAGTCATATGTTGAATACCAATTGTTAAAGCTGCTTCATAATCAATTAGGGATTTTAATTGCCCCTTTTATTTTTATTGCCTCTTTAACAGGGCTACTCTATGGCTTAACGCCCCAGCTTGAGAGCTTTATTTATAAAGAGCAGCTATCCGCACTACATAGCCCAAACCATAAAACTCAACCTCTTAGTCAACAGGTTGCAGCTGCCTCAACTGTTTTACCTCATGATGCAAAGATATTTGCAGTTCGAACACCGCAGACTTCTGAACATACCACACGCATTCTTTATCAGGTGCGCGACAACCCTGATACAGTTAAGGCAATATTTATAAATCCATATACATTAAAGATCCAAGGTGAACTTCCTGTTTACGGTACCAGTGGGGTTTTACCTTTAAGAACTTTTTTAGACCAGTTACACCGCAGCTTATTACTAGGTGAGTATGGTCGTATATATAGCGAATTTGCAGCAAGCTGGTTAGGACTATTCGCTTTAACTGGCCTGATTCAATGGTGGAGCTATCGTAAAAAAAATAAATCCATTCATTCACGCCATTCACTTATCAAATGGCATTATATTTTCGGTTTAACTGTATTACCGATGCTATTTTTCTTTTCTATTACCGGTTTAACATGGTCAAAATGGAGCGGAGCAAACATTGCACAACTTCGCCATTTACTCAATAGTGATACACCAACTTTGTATCTGGCATTAAATCCAAAAACGATGAATGTGACAAATCCACATGCTGAACATTACATGCAGATGGATATTTCAGGCCAACATCTTTCAACTAAATTAAACTTCAAAAACTTTGATCGTATTGTCGAGCTTGCTCATCAAAATGGTTTAAACGCACAAGCATTACAAATTAAACCCAGTTATCAAAAAGATCGGGCCTGGTCGATAGAAGAAATGAATCATCGTTGGCCAATTCAAATCGATGCTTTAGCGGTAGATATGTCAACTCAACATATTATTGACCATTTAAGATTTAGTGATTTTCCATTATCTGCAAAATTAACACGCTGGGGAGTAGATTTACATATTGGGGTTCTGTTCGGCTGGCTAAATCAAGTTTTGCTAGTTCTGTCTGCAGCCATAATCTTATTAGTACTAATATTTTCTTATCGGGCATGGTGGACTTACCAACGACCTTTGGATACGTTACGAAAGTTTAACCAAGGCCTATGGCAACAGTGGAAAAATTGTAATCAATTCCAAAAAATTATTTATATCAGTATTTTATTTGGCTTATATTTTTTACTACCTGTATGGACGATAAGTGTAGTGCTATTACAATTAACTGCAACAGTATTCCACTATTTAAGTCTTAAAAAATCCCATAAAAATTAAATGCATAAGTGATAAATATTTAATTTATTCGTGTCCTGTAAATAGATTTATACAGCTAATTTGCTTCATAGGTTTTTCGATTAAAAATAATTGAGTAATAAGAAACCCCGGCATCCTGCCGAGGTTTCTCATATTAGGTTGCTAGATATAACTCCTGTCTTATCTCACAGTCCTGGTGCTGAAACTTATTATTATTGTTTTATGTTCTGGAACATCCTGTTCCTTCATGACTTCATCATAAAAATATTCTCATCGACTGCATAGCAGTTATAAGCGCCTATTGATGTCAGTGAAAACTTACAAAATTTTATAAGTTAGATAGCGTGTTCCAATATATGACTACTATGAAAAGCTACTTTCTTTTTTATCGTAGATACATTATTAACGTTCACTTCTACCCTCTACTATACGTAGGGGAGTCTGTTCAAATGTTCCTATTTTCACATTAGCAGGAATATAGATTTCAGCTGCTAGAGGAACTTTTAATACCGAATACCGTGTATCTACGCTCAGAGTAATTGCTTTTAATTTTTTGTTTTCATTATAGACAGGACTTGATACCCAACGTAATTGCATCACAGCATATTGCCCGTTATTAATTACTAAATTTTGAGCCAGCTGTTCAGGTCTGGTACCATTTTCCAAAGGCAAAATCTTATCTTCTGAGCCATAAATTTTAACTCGTGGACGTGCCGGGAATTGGCATTCTGGTCCTTTATTATAAATTTTAATTTCTGTACCAGAATGTGACATACCATTAAAATCACCTGCTTTATTATCGACCTGAATAGTTAACTGCTCTGCTCGGCACTCTTGTACTGCAGATGAGTCCATGACCAACTGTTGCGGAGTTGGAATGAGTAAAATGGCCAATAATGGATTGGTGAATAGCATAGAAAGCTCCTAAAAGAGATAAAATACATTGCCTGACAGTTACAGAATTTTAGGTACTCCTTTGGTATTGAATTTAAAAAGTTCTATTTTTGATTCATGGGGATGATTAATAAGCTAACAACAACTGCAAAATTATATTTTTATTTATTAAGTATTGATTAGGTTAAAATTTAATTTAAACCTTTTTAAGCCACCTCTAGAATCCTTTAAAATAGTTTCTGCTTGATATAACAAACTAAAATTAAAATACAATTCTAAGATATACCTGATTTTGGGGACTAAAGATAAAAAAGATATGGATAGATCAAGTGATCAAAAAAATAATATATTTAAATATGTTAGCACTGGTAGCGACTTATAGTTCTTTATTCTACCAGACTACTATTGATGTTGAACGTCTAGCCGTCGATACAATCGAGAAGGATGAGGTAATAGCTGGAGGAGCACCTTTCCAATTTCTTATCGATGGAGAAATTTCGCCTGTAGGTAGCATCGGTATTGATCCTTTATCCTTAGTTATAGGTTTAGACGAGTTCCACTACCTATACTTTATTCTAGACTATATATTCTGGTTATTGATTCTTCTAAGTCTTTATTTTATTTATTTAAAATATGGTCACTTAAAGCGCACTTAAAACTATTTGGTGTTTAGTTGAATTACTTTATCCAGATGGTGTTCCCAGCCGCGGTTCGGTTATTTCTTCTGCTGCTTTTAATATCATAATTTAATGAAGAGTGTTTGGCTCGGTAACTTCCTATCTATTTAATACTTATATTACTTCTCTTTTTTAGCAGAAATGAACAATCTGTTTTTGCTCTTTTATATTAAATTCAAGTTAAGCAGAGACTTATATCTAATAAAGTACTATAACGATAGATTATATTATGAAGATTATATTTACTTTTTAAAAATGTAAAATATAATCATTTTCATAAAAATCTTGTGAAACTATATTCTGTGTTAAAACGTCACCTACTTCTCGGTTTGTTACCACTTAGCTGTCCTATTTTCGTATTTGCAAATGACCAAATTAGCTCATTACCTACTATCAGTTTACAGGCAACCAGCAAAACTGATAATGCTCATCTAGCCTATAAGGTCAGTACGGCAAGCTCTGCCACACGTACTCATACCTTATTGAAAGATACTCCTCAGGCAGTCACGGTTGTCTCTGAAGCAGTCCTAAACGATATTCAAGCTACCCGCTTATCGGAAGCTCTTGATGTAGCAGGTATAGGGCGGGCAAATAACTTTGGTGGTCAGGGTTTAACCACATTTACCTCACGCGGGTTTACTAGTGGTGAATACTACCGGAATGGTTTTCCAATTAATCGTGGTTATCCCAATGCACCTGACAGTAATACCATTGAACGTATAGAAGTATTAAAAGGTGCATCCTCTAGTTTGTATGGCCGTGGTGATCCGGGAGGTACATTCAATGTCATTAGTAAAGTACCCCATGCTGAACAAAAAACAACTTTAGGTTTGAGTGTTGATCATGAGGGCCTGTTGCGGGGCACTTTAGATACAGCCGGCGCTTTAACTGAAGATGAGAGTCTTATGTACCGCTTAAATGTCATGGGAGAAAACGGAGATACTTACCGCGACCATGTTGATTCAAAGCGCTGGAATATTGCACCTGTTATTCAATGGAGTCCTTCAGACACCACTAAAGTGACCTTAGAAGCTGATCTGTTACGTAACCAGCATGCTTTAGACCGGGGTTTTACCCGCTACGAAGGACAAAAAAGATATAATTTTGACCCGGCAGAGTACTGGTGGGAAACTGGCAAGAACCGGAATCGCTTATATAATGATAATGACATGCTACAGTTACGCATTGAACATACCTTTAACGATGACTGGACACTTAATATTGGTACTCAATATTTAAATGGAAATCTGCATGGTTATGCAGTTGAGCAAATGGCATTAAAGCTGACACAGAGGGTGAACTACTTACCCGTAATTATAACTGGCGTAATTTAGATTGGATTGATAGAAACTTTCAGGCCAATATAGTCGGAAATTTTAATTTAGAGCATACTTTAATTTCAGGCATAGAACTTGAAAATTATGATTATAAATCTTTTATTATTCGTTCGAAGGATGATTTTGATTTAGATATTAATCATCCATATAAACCACAATCATTGCCAGAATTAAATAATATATCCACCCACGACCGTGAACAATTAAAAAGCCAAGCTTTATTTATTCAGGATCAAATTCATCTGACTGATCGTTTAAACACCTTGCTTGCTTTACGCTTGGAAAGCTATCAGCATGATTATCACAACTTTATTTCTAGTACATCTTGGTCTACAGATAACCATGCTGTTATTCCACGCATTGGTATGACTTATGATCTGACCGACCAACTGACAGCATATGCCAATATTAGCAAATCATTTAAGCCTAACTCCGGAGTGGATCGTAATAATCAGGGCTTTAACCCTGAAGAAGGTATTTCTTATGAAATAGGTACAAAATACACATTACTAGATGAACAGCTTTCTTTTGACACTGCCATTTATTATGTAAAAAAAGAGAATGTTTTAACTCTTGACCCAACAAACTCGTCTAAAAGTATTGCTGCTGGAGAGGTATCAAGTAAAGGTTTTGACTTAAGTCTGATAGGCAATATTATACCGGCGTGGAAAATTATAGGAAACTATTCATATGTCGATGCTAGTGTAAATAAAGACAATACCTTAGAAAAAGGAACACATCTAGCCAATATTCCTCAAAATTCATTTAATTTACTCAGCATTTATGAATTTAAATCAGGGCAGAGTAAAACTTGAAGTGCGACATAAACCACCTAATTAATTTAAAGGGTTTATGGAGTATATAAAATTGTCATACCATCATCTTAACTTTGAAGATCGTACTGCATTAATGCTTGAGTCAAGAAAAGAAGGCTTTTCAGCCAGAAAATTTGCTGAACTCATTAAAAGACATCCTAGTACGATCTATCGTGAGCTTAAAAGAAATAGCATCAATGACGTTTATCAAGCTCGATATGCTTCTGATAACACCTTCGCTAGACGTAGACGTGGTCACAGAAAACTCAAAATCGATTCAATCCTCTGGAAATTTATT
>NZ_JIBB01000056.1:0-9916 GCF_000620525.1 Acinetobacter sp. UNC436CL71CviS28 | reverse complement strand
CCCTGAAAATGCCGACCATGGAAAGGATTCATATGCTGCACCTTTAGCTAAAACAGTCTTCAGCTTACCATTCGTGGTTATTTGCAACAGTGCCGGTGATAATGTATTCACCAAAGAGGTGCTCAATGAGAACAAGACGAACATTCACTCCAGAATTCAAACTAGAAGCAGCAAGCCTTGTACTTAATCAAGGCTATTCAATTACACAAGCTTGTCGTGCTTTAGATATTGGACAAACAGCATTAAAACGTTGGGTTGATCAACTCCAATTTGAACGAACAGGCCAATCTCCAACAACGCCTGCTTTAACGGCTGAACAAAGAGAAATACAACAACTTAAGACTCGTATTCATCAACTTGAGCAGGAGAAGATGATTCTAAAAAAGGCTACAGCTCTCTTAATGTCAGACGAATTCAAACATATGCGTTGATTGATCAATTAAGAAAGCTAAGCCCTGTTAAAGTACTCTGTCGTGCATTTGGTATACTTCGTTCAAGCTACTATCATTATCGTGCAACACGTAAAAGCCGAAGTTCAGATCGTACTAAGCTTAATGCCATGATCCATAGCCTATTTAAGCAAAGTCGTTGTTCCCTCGGTAGTCGTGGTATGCGGTACATGCTGTTGAATCAAGGGATTAAGATTGGGCGCTATTTGGTACGTAAGCTGATGCGTGAATCAGGTCTTATTTCCAAACAGCGAAAGAAGCATCGATATCAAAACACTGTGGATGAAACTATTCTTGTACCAAATACTTTGAATAGACAATTTAAACCTGCTTACCCCAACCATGTTCGGAGCAGTGATATCACATATATTTGGACAGGTAAGACTTGGGCTTATCTTGCGGTTGTGCTTGATCTGTATGCTCGTCGAGTGATTGGTTGGTCTATGTCGGCACAAGCAAATCAGCATTTAGTGCTTAAGGCATTAGATGAAGCATGGCATCGTAGAGGTAAACCAGCTGGAGTTATATTTCACTCCGACCAAGGCAGCCAATATAAAAGCCTCCTAGTTCGGCAGAGATTGAAAAGTTACGCCATACAACAAAGTATGAGTCGCAAAGGGAACTGTTGGGATAATGCTCCAACAGAACGACTATTTAGAAGTCTCAAGACTGAGTGGATTCCTAAACTAGGTTATCATTCAATTGAGGAAGCAAAACTAGATATAGGGCTGTATCTGATGGAATACTACAATCGGATACGACTACATCAATTTAATAATGGTATCAGCCCTTTTGCAGCTGAACAAAAACTTAAAACTGTGTCCAATATTTGTTGACCACTACAATCAACATTCATTGAAAAAAAGTCAGGTTTTAACTTTAGCTTTAAATAAATAATCTATGGTAAATACTCTGCATTTTGCATACTCAATTTTAGGGTATTAGATCATGCTTAATTAATAAAACTCCATTTAACATAATGGCCATTACATAAGGCAGAAGAAAACAAACACATACCTAGTCCTTTTAATTAGCTAAAGAATAAGAGGGGGAAATTTCTACAGTTAAGCCCTGAGGATATGTCCCGTAAAACTTAATATCATAATCATATTTGCTTAGAATTGTTTTAACCAAAGATAATCCCAAGCCATGCCCTGGTTGTTCTGCAGACTTTCGCCAAAAACGTTGCCCCAAAAGTTTCAGCTCATGTTCACTTAAAGTTTTTCCATTATCTTGAATGAAAAGTGAGCTATCCTGCATTTTGATAGTAATAATATCTGTTTGTGCATGTAAGGCTGCATTCTCAATAAGATTTTTAAGTACTGTATAAAGCGCAAAATCAGGAAGATAAATACTTGTTAAAGTTGCCCAATTGATATCCAGACTTTGATCAAGCTCAGGGTAGACTGGGTGTAAATCTGCAATGACTTGTTGCAGTACAGATGTAATATTCGTGGCTTCTAATTTCTGAACAGTATCCTGATCTATAGCTGTCAATGCTAAAAGTTGTTCAAGTAATTGTGCATATCTGCGGATGTTTATATTGGCTTGTTGAAGATTATCCTGTAAATCGTGCCCGGCATGTTGTTGTTGTGCGATGAGTTGAGCAAGTTGTACATGGGTTTTGATTGCCGTTAAAGGACTACGCAGTTCATGTGCAGCATATGCGGTGAAGACTTTTTCATTTTCCAAACTATGGTGCAATTTTTGGATCAACTGAGTTGAATTATCGACAAAAGGTTGTACCTCTTGCGGAATGTTTTTGGGGTCAAGATTTATTAAATATATGGCCGCGTCACCAAGTGTTAATTCTTTTAGGCTCAAATGCTGTGCAATGGTATCAAGACTTTTAAATTCTTTACGTATTATCAAAATAATCAATGTAATACAGATAAGCAGTGATAAAATTAGTGGAATAAGCACTGATTGCAGAATCTGCTGTAGGAGTGAATAGCGTAAGAACATACGTTCGGCAGCCACAACTTGGATATCATTTTTACGTAGCACATAACTACGCCACTCAATCTCACTTTGTTGCCAAGTACTAAAACCAAGCTGTTGTTGACTTAAGTTAGCTGGCGCACCTCGAGTTTTTGCCACAACATGTTGACCCACAGAAATATCTGAGCTGAATAAAGATACTTCGCAAGCAATTAGATTTTCAGCATCGGTAGACTTATTGGTTTGTTGAATAAGTTCGTTTTTAATCGCTTTCATAGGGAGTTGTTGAATTAAACGCGCGACCATATGTGCCGAAGCCGAAAGTCGTTGATCCAAGGTATCTTGCAGGCGTTTTTGCAGATCGACATACAACCAGGCGAATACAATACTCCACAGGCAAAGAAATACCATCAATAAGCTTGTGACCAAACGCCATTTCAAACTATAGCTTCGCATCTGTTATAATTCAGACACTTTAAACATATAACCGACCCCACGAATGGTCTGAATAAAATCAGCATTTAATTTTTGTCTTAAATGGTAAATATGCACATTTAAAGCATTACTTTCGATGCTGTCTTGATACCCATAAAGTTTGTCGAGCAATTGCTCATTTTTCAGAATCTGATTGGGATGGCTCATCAAAGTCTCAAGCAAACTGTATTCACGCCTTGAAAGCTGGATCGCTTGATGTTGATAAAATACTTCTTGGGTATCTCGATTTAAGCTTAAGTCTTCAAACTGTAGAACATTGGATGAAAAGCCGCGGTGACGACGCGTGAGAGCATGAAGACGGGCAACCAGCTCATCAAGTTCAAATGGTTTCGTCAGATAGTCATCAGCGCCTAAGTTTAATGCTTCAATACATTGCCGCGTCTGTATCCGCGCAGTGAGTACAAGTATCGGTGTATGAATCTGATCCTGTCGCCATTTTCTAAGTAACTCCAAACCATCCTGATCCGGCAATCCTAAATCGAGCAGGCACAGATCAACAGCGCTATGACGGATAAAATAATCTGCCGCGCTTGCCGTGCTGACATGCTCGACAGAAATATTTAAAAAATCCAAAGCCGCACAAATACTGTGGGCAATATATGGATCATCTTCTACCAAAACGACAAACATGCGGACTCCCATTGATTGTTCATCTATTTTATAAGCGATTGTTACTGTTAATGCTCTCTTAATTTTAGTTTTTGAATAATAGGGCATCTAACATTAAATACGATGCTGAAATTGATGATGTGGTTGTTGAGAATATTTTTGATAATGGTAGCTGTTTTAATAAGAACAGCACATGCTGATTTCTTGCCACCTGATCAGGCCTTTCAGTTTGAGGCAGTCTCGACCAGTCAGGAGGGTGCTGAACTTACATGGAAAATTGCCGATGGCTATTATCTCTATCATCATCAACTCAAAGTTAGTCATGATCAGAAAGCACTCAAACTGAGCCTACCAGTACCACAAGACAAAGATGATCCAACCTTTGGGCGGACCCAGGTTCATTATGGTCAAGTCAATACTCATATTCCGGTACAGCCTAATCAGCAACTCAATATTCAGTGGCAAGGCTGTGCGGAAAGCGGTTTATGCTATCCAGTACAACGCACTACGATTCAAACTGATGACGAGGGATTATTGCCCACCCAGAGATTCTCGGAGAGTAAAAGACTATTAAATGTGACATCAACTTTAACATCTACTTTAGTGCCAACCCAGTTATCTGAGCAAGCTGTTGCACAACAAAAAAAGGCAGCTTTAGGACCAGAAAATTCAACGAATAAAAACACAGTAGAAGAACCTGAAAATCTGGTAGCGGTACCACAAGATGAACAAGCCGCTGATGAATCGCAGAGACAAGCCTCAAGTGAAGTAAGCACCCAGAGAGAGCCTCAGATACAACAGGATCAGACGAATGCCTCTCTTAAATCTCAATGGAATAATGACCAATTCTTTTTTAACCTATTATCCAACCAGAACCTTTTAGTCAATTTGCTCGTATTTTTAGGACTTGGGATCTTATTGGCTTTTCTACCCTGTTCATTACCTTTGATTCCTATCCTTTCGGGTATTTTGGTCCAGCGCAAAACGGGTTATCGGGCCGCATTTATTGCCGGAGCCTTTGTTCTGGGGCTGGCCATCGTGTATGCCGTGATGGGCCTAGCCGTTGCACAACTAGGTTATAGCTTTCAGCGATGGTTTCAAAGTCCAGTTTTTATTGGCTTATTTGCACTGCTATTCACTGTATTCGCATTTAACTTATTTGGCGCTTTTCATTTGTCATTGCCACAAGGGGTGTTACATCGCCTTGATCAGTGGCAACAAAGACAAAAGGGCGGAACCTTGCTAGGTGCTTTATTGATGGGCATGATCGCAGCATTGATTGTTGGTCCCTGTATGAGTGCGCCACTCGCCGGGGCATTATTATTTGTTTCACAGTTGAATCAACCCGTGATGGGGGCAAGCTATTTATTTGTGCTTGGTCTGGGTATTGGTTTCCCCATATTTATTGCTTCAGTGTTTGGTTCACAATATTTACCTAAACCTGGCTTATGGATGGATCGTCTTAAGTTTAGCTTTGGCTTTGTCATGCTGGCTCTTGCTCTTTATTTCATCCGTCCGTTAATTCCAAGTGTGCTCTATTTCATCTTACTCGGTGCGGTTTTACTCCTGCTTGCTGGCTATTGCTTGCTAAAAATACTCCCTCATATATCTCGCAGTATAGCCAAAGCTATGGTGATGATTTTAAGCATTATGATTGCCTTAGGAGGAGCATGGCATATTAACCATGCCCTAGCTCAAATGAGTGTGACCCAAGCAGAGCAGATCTTGGCATGGCAACAGGTGAATACTGAGGATGAACTGAGTAGCGCCCTTGCTCGCTTTAAAGGTCAGACAGTCATTATCGATGTTTATGCGGACTGGTGTGTGGCCTGTCAGCCCATTGAGCATGAAGTTTTGCCGCGTGAAGATGTACAAGATGCTCTTCGTAATATCGCAAGGATTAAGCTCGATCTCACAAATTATCATTCAAGCCAGGATGAATTATTAAAGCAATGGCAGATTCTGGGACCACCAACCATGATCATGCTGGATGTCTCACATCAGGAACAACGTGAACTTCGACTGACAGGAACATTTAGTGCAGCCCAGTTACTCGCAAGACTTGAGCAACTTCAGACAGGCGAACGTGAATGATTTCATCTGAAGCCTTACACCTTGGACCATTGATGTTGCCCTGGACATTAATCATTATTTTGATTGGATTGATGACTGTGTCGATAATTGGCCAGATGGTGAGTAACAAACTCCGATGGGATAAAGCAGTGATCCAGGTTTTTCGGGATTCTTTATGGATCAGTGTCCTGATTGGGCTCATCGGGGCAAGAATCGTTTTTGTATTGTTACATTGGGATGCCTATTCCACATCACCTCTCGACATCTTCAAGATCCAAGACAAAGGATTCCATCTCATCGGGGGTATTGTTACTGCTATCCCATACTTTCTTTGGAAAAATAAAGGACTGCCTGGTAAATCCAAGGCTATTTTTATCTTTATTTTTACGCTGCTGCTGAGTCTTGGCATTGCTTTTCAAAACAATTTGAAACAGGAAACCCATTTTCCGGATTCAAGTTTTTCGTCCTTAATTCAACATGGTGAAATCTCAGAGAACGTTCCACTCAAGCAGTTTATCGGGCAGCCAACAGTGATCAATATGTGGGCCAGTTGGTGCTCACCGTGTCACCGTGAAATGCCCGTTTTACAGCAGGCACATAATCAATATCCCGGGATTAATTTCGTCATGCTTAATCAGGGAGAAGATCAAGTAACCGTACAGGATTATTTAAGACGTTATGATCTTAAATTTAAACATGTACTGCTTGATCCATATGGAGAAATACCACAACAGATGAATATGTTTGGACTACCAAGCACTTTATTTTTCAATGCACAGGGGCAGTTGGTAGAGCGTCATATGGGTGAATTGAGCCCTGCGATGTTGCAGCAATATTTAAAAAAGATATCCATCCAACCTTAATTTTTCTGGTGAATTTTTATGAATACATCGATACAACGTATCCTCATTTCCATGCTGCTTGCAGGTAGTGCAACATTGACTTCCGCCAATAGCGCTATCAAAAAACAGATTGAGCAGGAAGGATTTGAGTTTATTCAACAAATTCCTGCGCCCACAGGAATGACTGGCTGGGTGGGACACAACAATCAGCATCCTGGAACCGTATTTATTGCGAATGACCAGAAATATTACATTCTGGGTGATTTATACAATGCCAAAGGAGACAATCTTTCTGTTGATCTCATGAATAAACATGCCAAAGAAGCGGTTCTGGATAATGTTTGGAAAACCTTGGAAAAGGCTACATGGATCCAGGATGGCCAAAAAAATGCTCCACGCATAGTCTATGTCTTTTCGGATCCCAATTGCCCTTACTGCCATAAGTTTTGGCAGCAGGCGCGTCCATGGGTTAAGTCTGGAAAAGTACAATTACGCCATATTCAGGTCGGTGTCATACGTGAAGAAAGTCGTGCCCAAGTTGCCACTTTACTGATGTCAAAAGATCCTGCAGCAGTTTTTACTGATATGAACGTGAATAAAGGCAAGAAACGTTTAAAACCGGAAAATAAAATTCCTCAAGAGATTGCAAAAAAAATTGATTTTAATCAGGAGTTAATGGAGAAATATGGATTTTTCTCAACACCTTCCATAGTGTGGCGAGACAGTAAGGGCACTTTTAAATCTGCTCAAGGCATGCCAAAGGATCTGAAAGAAATTTTTGAGAAATAAATTTCGCAAGTGGATATGAGATTTTAGGTATTTTGTTAAATGATGGAAAACTTTATAAAGTCATCAGGTTCATATTTTCAACTGTCGTATAAATAAAGTAATGGTAATGCTGTATAGATTGTATTGCCATTATCTTTAGCCGATTTGAGCAGGAATATTGAGGTTAAAGCTTGAGGAATTATGAGTTTGTTAAAGTCACTCGATGGTACAAGTTAGAGTGAAAAACAGGCTTAAGCAGCACAATATAACTGATGCAGGGTTTGCATAATCGTCAGGATTCTGGGGTCAGATACTTGATAGAAAATCTGTTTACCTTCACGACGAGTGCTGACCATATTATTTTTACGCAGTACAGTCAGTTGTTGGGACAGTGTTGGTTGATGAATATCAGTGCTTTCCTCAATTTTCTGTACATTGAGTTCGCCTTCTACCAAGACACATAAAATTTTTAGGCGGTCAGGATTTGATAAGACTTTTAAGTAGTTTGTGACTATATCGACTTCCGAAAAATCAATTTTAGCCTGATTAGTTCCAGTATTCATTACGATCTCCTTCAGTCCTGCATAGTTAAAAATCATTTATGAAAGAATATCACAGAGTGCTTGATTAATATTATATATTATATATTATAAATAAATATATTATAAACTTAAGTAGACTCGCTATGCATGATTTCCTGATTGCTTTTCTCGGCGGTTTGATGCTCGGTGTATCGGTCGTTGGTTACCTGTATGTGCATGGTCGTATCGCAGGCATCAGTGGCTTAATCGGACAGGTGCTGAATCCTAAAATGATGTTTAAAACATCTGCGATTTGGTTCATGGCGGGTTTAATCACGGTGCCATTTATCTATGGACTGTTTGTTCAGCCAGAAATTGAATTGAATGCGAGTCCGCTGATGCTGGTGGTTGCGGGTCTCTTGGTCGGCTTTGGTACCCGCTTAGGTTCAGGCTGTACCAGCGGTCATGGCATTTGCGGGATGAGTCGTTTGTCTAAACGTTCCATCGTGGCCACCATGAGTTTCATGTTTGCTGGTTTTGTCACTGTTTATATTGTTCGTCACGTGACTGGAGCATTTTAAAATGAAAAATATTTTAGCTTTTATTTTTGGTGCTCTTTTTTCTGTCGGACTGATGGTTTCAGGCATGTCCAATCCGGAAAAAGTGCTGGATTTCCTGGATCTGTTTGGTGACTGGGATGCCAGTCTGGCCTTTGTGATGATGGGTGCAATTGCCGTGGCATTTATTCCCTTTCAAAAAGCCATGCGTTCTGCAGCACCGAAAACCGTATTTAACGAACCTATTGTATTGCCCACCAGTCAAAAACTTGATCCACGCTTAATCATTGGCAGCCAGTTGTTTGGTATCGGCTGGGGGATTGCTGGGGTATGTCCAGCACCAAGTTTCACCTTGATTGGCCTGGGGCATTACCAGGTCTTCTATTTTATTATCGCGATGTTGATTGGCGTATTGCTGCACCGTAAATGGGCTGGAGAATAACGATGGCAAAACACCCACTGGTACAGGATTTTTTTGACGAGGCGACCAATACCTTCAGTTACGTGGTATCCGATCCAATAACAAAGCGCTGTGCCATCATTGACAGTGTGCTGGATTATGATGCGGCATCTGCAACCACTTCAACCACACAGGCAGATCGTATCATTGCCTATGTCAAAGCACAGACTTTAGACGTGGAATGGATTTTGGAAACCCATGTTCATGCAGATCACTTGACTGCAGCCCAGTATTTGAAACAGGAACTGGGCGGAAAAATTGCAATCAGCCAGAAAATCGCTGTGGTGCAGCAGACCTTTGCTGCAATTTATAATCTGGATCTCAAGCAGGTGAATGCTAGTCAGCCATTTGATCATTTATTTGAAGATGGTGAGCATTTCAAAATCGGTGAGCTGGATGTTTATAACATAGCAACACCGGGGCATACGCCTGCTTGCCTGAGCTATGTGGTTGAAGATGCAGTCTTTGTCGGCGACACGCTGTTTATGCCGGACTATGGTACGGCCCGTTGTGATTTTCCAAAAGGTAGTGCAGAAAAGCTTTTTGATTCGGTACAAAGCCTGTATCAGCTCCCAGAAGATACACGGGTCTTTTTATGTCATGACTATTTGCCTGAAACACGTGAATCGTATGTGTGTGAAACCACTATTCAGGCTCAGAAAACACAGAATATCCATATTCACGAGGGAGTCAGTAAAACTGAATTTGCTCAGATGCGAAACCAGCGGGATTCAGGACTCAGCATGCCGAAGCTGATTCTGCCTTCGATTCAGATCAATATGAAAGCAGGACAGTTCCCAACGCCAGAACAGAATGGGGTTTCTTATTTAAAACTTCCGCTTAATTACTTCAAATAGGCATGTTTCAAGATTAAACAAAAAGGTTTGTCTTTTGTTTAATTGCATTAGCAAAGAGAGGAACAGTGGCTATGTGGGTGTTAATACTGGAAGGGTTGGCCATCGGTGGCTTGCTGGGTTTAACCGGTGCTGGTGGCGGCATTCTGGCTGTACCGGCACTGATGGCGAGTCAGGGCTGGACCGTGGCACAGGCTGCGCCTGTGGGCTTGCTGGCAGTGACTCTGTCTGCCTTGGTCGGAACGTTCGAGGGTGTACTAGCTCAAACCTGATCTGACAGTTACCCATTTTTTATTGTGCCTGTCAGGTTAAATTTGAGCTAAATTCTTCTCAGCCCAAATCCGTTT
>NZ_JIBB01000055.1:0-10658 GCF_000620525.1 Acinetobacter sp. UNC436CL71CviS28 | reverse complement strand
GTGAAGCTGACCAATACTAATTGCTCGTGAGGCTTGACTATACAACACCCAAACAGTTGTATACAAAGCATCAATCGATTCATAAATATGCAATATCCCTTGATTCAGCCTAATGCTGGAACATACAATTCAGACCCAGATCTGCCCGCTGTTAATAACTCATTTGGACTAAAGTACGGCATATACTGCACCGCAGTTAAATCAGACCCGAACAAGTCCATCAACAGTTGTGCTGGCGACCATAGCAAGAGTGAACCACCTGATCCCTTCCCGAACTCAGAAGTGAAACCTCTTAGCGCTGATGGTAGTGTGGGGTCTCCCATGTGAGAGTAAGTCATCGCCAGCTCATTATTCTAAAAAGCCCCCTCATGTGAGGGGGCTTTTTTTATGCTTTGATTTTGAAATAGAAGGGGAGTTAACCATAGCAATACTGGCAATGGCTGATAGTCCGGTTTAAGCGGCTTAGAAGTTTAAAATTTTTTAATTAGCTAGCTATCTTAAAAAATAAATTGTATGTTTTATAATAAGAATATGCTATAAAAATTAAAAGAGGCATAAAAATTGCATTAATTTTATATGATAAAGTAAGGGTGGGATATTATGAAGTTGTCGGTTGGGCTTAAAGTTGCAAATAGTTTATCCCTTACCCCCCAATTACAACAAGCCATCCGTTTACTTCAGTTATCTAATTTGGAACTCGAACAAGAAATCCAGCTTCAGTTAGAAAGTAATCCTTTACTTGAACAAATAGATGATGAAAATTCAATTTCTACCCTATCAAATTCTAATAATACAGATATTCATGAGCTTGATCAGAGTCTAAATGCAGACCATTTACCTGAAGAGCTACCAGTAGATACTCATTGGGATGAAGTTTATATTCATCAGTCTACCGCACTTGAGACTCCTGAGTTTCAGGAACAAGAGGACAATAATCATAAATCTTTAAATTTAAAACAGCATTTACTTGAGCAAATTAACCTTTTACATTTTTCCCAGATTGATCAGTTAATTGCCTATTGTTTAGTTGATTCTTTAGACCAACGGGGCTTTCTTGAAGCTGAAATTGAAGAAATTACTGCTTCTGTTCAAAATTTACTTGCAGAAATGGGTCATGAAGAAGAAGTAGAGGATGATGAGGTTTATGTGGTACTCAAGCATATTCAGCAGCTTGATCCTTTAGGTGCAGGTTCACGTAATCTGGCAGAATGTCTTAGGATTCAGCTTGAAGCTTTACCCTCTGTGCCAGTTATTCAGGATGCTTTGATATTGCTGGAGCATTATCATTTACTGATTGCTAATGATCTTGGCAAGCTATTAAAACAGACAGGGTTGAATACTGAACGTTTAAAGTCAGCAATTAATATGCTTAAAACTTTAAAAGCTTATCCCGGTATAGAATTTGAGGATGAATCATCTAATTATCAGATTCCTGATGTAATTGTATCTAAGAAGGACCAGATTTGGCATGTTCAGCTAAATACCGATATTTTACCTAAACTGCGTATTAATTCTTTTTATGCTGGTATGATTCGGCGCGCTGATCAAAGTACCGATAATAATTATTTAAAAGATCAGTTATATGAGGCAAAAAATTTTATTAAAAGTATTGATGAGCGGCATAAAACTTTATTAAAAGTAGCCAGCTGTATTGTTGAACATCAGCGGACTTTTTTTGAAATTGGGGCAGAGGGCATGAAACCCCTCATTTTGAGAGAGGTCGCTGAAGAAGTACAGCTGCATGAGTCAACTGTATCCCGGGTCACAAGTAACAAATATATGCTGACTCCACGTGGCCTGTTTGAGCTTAAGTATTTCTTTTCAAGTCACGTAGGCACCACCTCAGGGGGCGAGGCTTCTTCAACTGCAATTCGTGCCATGATTAAAAAACTAGTCTCAAATGAGAATCCCCGTAAACCCTTGTCTGATAATTCCATTACGAATTTACTTAAAGAAGAAGGGATTGATGTAGCACGTAGGACAGTAGCAAAATATCGTGAATCTTTAAATATTCCGTCGTCTTCTGACCGAAAGGTCTTGATCTAGTTTTTAGTCGAGCTATTCTAATAGTTCATTATGACAGCATAGTGAAACTTTCATTTTGATTTAAAGGAGTACAGGAATGGTTTGATATAATTTAACAGAATTCTATTTTCTGTCATTAGACTATCCCTGTTCTGACTTTAAAGCCTGAAACGAGGTGAGGAATAGAATTATGCAAATTACCATTCGTGGCCACCATTTAACGATTACCCCTGCAATAGAACAGGATATCCGTTTCAAGTTTAATCAGCTGACTCAGCATCTTGACCAGGTAAATAGTATGCAGGTCAAGCTTAGTAAAGATCATGAAGTTACCAAGCGTTCAAAAAAAGGTAGTGCTAACCATAAGGCTGAAGCGATTATCCGTTTACCTGGAATTGAGCTATTTGCACAGGCTTGTGCAGATGATATGTATACTTCTATTAAAAAATTATCAGAAAAAATAAAAAGACAGCTTTATAAACATAGAAAGTTGCAGTGTAGTTATCAACCTTTAGCAATTTAACGAAACAGTTTAAAAAAGAGGTTTAATACCTCTTTTTTTTCATGTGTAAATTTTACAGGCCAACTGCATTATTCCTTTAGAGTTATAGTAATATATCTGGTTTTTACACCGTCAGTCTTACAAGAGGTTTTTACAATGAATAGTGAACAGCTCACTGAGATTCTACAAGCTGCTTTTCCAGAGGCAGAAGTTGCTGTGAGCGGACAGGCGGGAAAATTTGATCTTCGTATTGTTGATGATCAGTTTGAAGGTAAACGTACAATTGCTCGTCAGCAGGCAGTATATGCTCCTCTAAATTCCTATATCGCGAGCGGAGAAGTGCACGCGGTCACTATTCGCGCAATGACCAAAGAAGAGTGGCACAAAGCAAGCCTGTTTGGAGCTTAAGACTTAAATGGATAAATTTGTAATTAATGGCGGTATCAAGCTCCAGGGTGAAGTACGTATTTCGGGTGCAAAGAATGCAGCTTTACCTTTACTTGCCGCCACTATTCTTGCCGAAACACCTATTACACTGACCAATGTTCCTAACTTAAAAGATGTAAATACGCTGGTAGAACTGATTGCCGGACTAGGAATTAGCATCAGCTACAGTAGTGATACAGTCAAGGCAGATACCTCTACCTTAAATAATCAGTTTGCACCTTATGAGCTGGTTAAAACGATGCGCGCCTCTATTTTAGTGCTTGGGCCATTGGTAGCCCGTTATGGCAGTGCTCAGGTTTCCCTGCCGGGTGGCTGTGCAATCGGATCGCGTCCGGTTGACCTGCATCTCAAGGCACTCGAAGCATTGGGCGCACATATTGAAGTTGAAAATGGCTATGTTAATGCCAAAGTAGATGGCCGTTTAAAAGGTGCAGATATTACCTTTGATATGGTCACAGTGGGCGGTACAGAAAATATTTTAATGGCAGCAGTACTGGCAGAAGGTGTGACTACACTGCGTAATGCTGCTTGTGAGCCAGAAATTACAGATTTGGCTAATATGCTCATTAAAATGGGAGCCAAGATTGAAGGTGTAGATACAGATACGCTGGTGATTACAGGCGTAGAATCTTTGCAAGGCTGTGAATATGCTGTAGTAGCTGACCGTATTGAAACCGGTTCATATCTGGCTGCTGCCGCGATTACTGGTGGTAAGGTTAAGACGACCCATACAGACCCGACATTACTTGAGGCAGTGCTAGATAAGTTCGAGGAAATGGGTGCAGAAGTTACACGCGGAGATGACTGGATCGAACTGGATATGCAGGATAAACGTCCTAAAGCAGTAAGTTTCCGTACATTACCTCATCCCGACTTCCCGACAGATATGCAAGCACAGCTTATGGCTGTTAATGCGATTGGACATGGTTTTGCAACTATTAGTGAAACAATTTTTGAAAATCGTTTTATGCATGTGCCTGAGCTTTCACGCATGGGAGCCAATATACAGGTGGAAGGTAACGATGCCGTCGTGACAGGAGTTGAAAAATTATCAGCAGCTCCGGTCATGGCTACAGATCTGAGAGCTTCATTCTCTCTGGTACTGGCCGCGCTGGCAGCTGAAGGGGAGTCCATCGTTGACCGTATTTATCATATTGACCGGGGCTATGAGAATGTTGAGGCTAAACTTCAGAGTTTAGGTGCCCAGATTAAGCGAGTAAGTGCATGAGTGAAGTAAGAAACGATGATCCAAATTTTGATGTAATGGGTAATTTTGATCATGGTTTAACCTTGGCTTTGAGTAAGGGACGTATTTTAAAAGAAACATTACCTTTACTTGAAACAGCAGGTATTAATCTGCTGGAAGATCCGGAAAAGTCTCGCAAGCTAATTTTTCCAACTACCCATAAGCAGGTACGTATTCTAATTTTACGTGCTTCAGATGTACCTACCTATGTTGAAAATGGTGCAGCAGATCTGGGCGTTGCTGGTAAAGATGTGTTGATGGAACATGGGGCTCAGCATGTTTATGAGCCACTTGATCTAAAAATTGCTAACTGCAAGTTAATGACAGCAGGCAAAGTCGGTATGAAACGTCCACAAGGACGTTTAAAAATTGCCACTAAATATGTCAACCTGACTCGCCAGTACTATGCAAGTCTGGGGGAACAGGTAGATGTAATTAAACTTTATGGTTCAATGGAGCTTGCTCCCTTGGTCGGCTTGGGGGACTATATTGTTGATGTCGTAGATACCGGCAATACCTTGCGGGCTAATGGTTTGGAGCCACTCGAAGAAATCTGTAAAGTGTCTTCACGTCTCATTGTTAATAAAGCTAGCTTTAAACGTAAGCAGGCATTGCTCAATCCAATTATTGCGCAGCTGGAAAAAGCAGTAGAAGCACGCCAGCAAATGAGCCCATAAAGTATTTGTTATCTAAGACCGTCCTCAAGGACGGTTTTTTTATACCTTAATTGGTTTTACCGCAGATTTGAAACTTCATCAATCTTAGCAAAAGTTATTTTCAATAAAAGTCCTTGAATACAAGAGCGATTCCTACCCACAAGTTCGTAGAAAACAGGTAAACTAAAGTTTTACATAGACCTTGTGGGTAAATTGATGCGACGTTTATCGACTCAAGATCAAAACTTCAAGCAAGCTTTTGCAGACTTGTTAGCTTTTGAGACAGTTAGTGACCCTGAACTTTTAAAAACTGTAGACCAGATCATTGCTGATGTGCGTCAACATGGTGATGCTCACGTTCTTAAACTCACTCAACAGTTCGATCGACATCCAGCGCATCAGTTTTCTGAACTTGAACTGACTCAAGCACAGTTAAAAACAGCATTTGAAAATTTAGAGCCGCAGGTACGTGATGCTTTAGAGATGGCAGCGGATCGGATACGTGCTTTTCATCAGGCACAGAAACAGGATGGCTGGTCTTATATAGATGAATTGGGCAATACCTTAGGCCAGAAAGTGACTCCATTAGATCGGGTCGGTATTTATGTTCCGGGTGGCTTGGCCTCTTATCCTTCCTCTGTTCTGATGAATGCGATCCCTGCACATGTAGCAGGAGTATCCGAAATAATCATGGTAGTACCGGCACCAGATGGTGAATTAAATCCTCTGGTACTTGCTGCTGCATTCCTTGCCGGGGTAAGCCGGGTATTTACTATTGGCGGAGCACAGGCAGTAGCTGCACTTGCTTATGGTACAGAAACTGTTCCGCGTGTTGACAAGATTACCGGACCGGGTAACCGTTTTGTTGCAGCAGCCAAGCGTGCCGTATTTGGGCAAGTGGGTATTGATATGATTGCAGGTCCTTCAGAGATTCTGGTTTATGCTGAGGGACTAAATAATGCTGATTGGCTAGCCATGGATGTGCTGTCTCAGGCAGAACATGATACTGTGGCTCAAGCTATTTTTATTACGCCAGATGAGCAGCTATTACAGGCTGTGGAAGAGGCGATTGAAAAACATTTAAGTCAGCTACCCAAAGCCGAGATTGCCCGTACTTCAATTGCCAATCGTGGTGCTTTAGTTCTGGTAAATAGCCGTAAAGAGGCAATAGAGCTGATTAATCAAGTTGCTCCAGAGCATTTAGAATTATGTCTTGATGAAGCTAAAGAGATGGCTACCTTGATTCGTCATGCAGGAGCTATTTTTATGGGCCGTTATACACCAGAGGCAATTGGTGATTATTGTGCAGGTCCGAACCATGTCTTGCCGACATCAGGCACAGCACGTTTTTCTTCTCCGCTTGGTGTATATGATTTTCAGAAGCGGACCAGTCTCATTATGTGTTCTGAACAGGGCGTACAACCACTGGCACGCACTGCGGATATCCTGGCACAGCAAGAAAATCTGGATGCTCATGCTCGCTCAGCCCGCTATCGCTATTGAGAGGCTTTTATAAAGAATTCAGGGGCTGTCAGGAACAGCCCTTTTTGGAAAATGAATTTGAGAATCTTAAACATGGAACTAACTACCGAACAAATGCGTTTTTGGAGTCCTGAAGTACGTAAACTTGAACCGTATATTCCTGGTGAACAGCCTAAACTTCAAAATCTGTTAAAATTAAATACTAACGAAAATCCTTATCCGCCATCACCTTATGTTGTTGATGCAATACAGGCTGTGCTGGCTAATCAGGCTGATGTATTACGTCTTTATCCGGACCCCGATGCAACTGCATTAAAAGAAGCAATTGCCCAGCAGCAGGGTATTACAGCCAGTCAGGTATTTGTAGGCAACGGGTCTGATGAGGTACTTGCACATATTTTCAAAGCATTTTTTATTCAAGAGCATCCAATTTTATATCCAGATATAACCTACAGCTTTTATCCGGTATATAGCCAGTTTTTTGGAGTTAAAACTAAAATACTGCCACTAAACGCTGACTTCGAAATTGACATTGCTGATTATAGGCAACCCAATGGCGGTATTATTATTACTAATCCAAATGCGCCAACCAGCATTGCATTAGATCTGCTGTCAATTGAAGAAATTCTTCAGAATAATCCTGACTCTGTAGTGGTTATAGATGAAGCCTACGTAGATTTTGGTGCAGAATCTGCAGTAAGTTTGGTAAGTAAGTATGAGAATCTGGTGGTATGCCAGACGACCTCCAAATCACGTTCACTCGCAGGTTTACGCGTTGGTTTTGCAATTGCCCAGCCACATTTAATTGCTGCACTTGAGACTGTTAAAAACAGTTTTAATTCCTATCCAATGGACCGTTTAGCTATTGCTGCTGCGGTAGCTTCATTTCAGGATCAAGACTATTTTCAGGCTATGTGCCAGAAAGTAATTGATAGCCGTGAGCAGCTTGTAAATGGGCTAGAAGCTTTAGATTTCAAGGTATTACCTTCTAAAGCTAATTTTATTTTTGTTTCTTTAGCTCATAAAAATGCTGCTGACTTGGCTGCCGAGCTGCGTCAACATGGCATTATTGTACGTTATTTTAACAAACCCCGTATTAATCAGTATTTACGTATTACTGTCGGTACGGATGAACAAAATCAAAGACTTATTGATACATTGAGAAATCAGATTCTAGTCTGATTATGATTCACCTGTTCTCTGCCATGTATTGAGTAAGTCCAGCATGGCAGATATTTTATCGAAACATTCCTGATATTCTGCCTCCTGTTCTGAAGCAATAGTAATACCGCCGCCTGCCCAGATAGAAATATCATGATCATATTTTTGGATGGTCCGGATCAGGATATTCCAGCAGCCTGTTCCATCAAAATTAAAATAACCTAATGAACCGCAATAAGCACCCCGAGCAGCTTCTTCAAGTTCTGCAATAATTTCCATGGCACGTATTTTAGGCGCACCCGTAATTGAGCCGCCCGGCAAAGCAGATAACAAGACCTGAAACGGTGAAATATTTTTGTTTAATATAGCTTGTACTTCACTGACCATATGATGGACTTGATTAAAACTTTCAATTTCAAATAATTTTAGTGTTTTAACTGAACCCTTTTGGGCATAGAGACTGAAGTCATTACGCAGTAAATCAACGATCATAACATTCTCTGCCTGATCTTTTTTGGAGTTAATTAAAGTGTTTTTTGCTTTCTGGTCAAGTATCGGATCTGCATAACGCGGCATGGTCCCTTTAATCGGGCGTGTTATAATTTGCTGTTGTTCTTTAAAATCAATAAAAAGCTCAGGAGAGCAACTTAAGATTTCAAGATTATCTATTTTTAGGTAGCCCGCATAAGGCGCATTTGTCATAGCCCAAAATTTCGCTGCACAGTCTAGTAAATGACCATTACCTTGAGCTTTAAACTCTTGAGTTAAATTAATTTGGTAACAGTCACCTGCTGTAATATATTCCTGCACTTGCTTAAAGGCTGAAATATATTGCTGTTTAGTCCAGCGTGGCTGACAGGTCTGAACCAGCTGAAACACCTGAGTATCTGAATCATGATCTAAATGAAGAGCATCATAAATATTTTGATAAATGATTAATGCATCTTGACCTTCACTATAAAATATCCACTCTTCTGCTTCATACTTTAAATAATGATGATATTTGCCTAAATATAAACTTGGCTGTTTTTTATATTCTATATGAATTTTAAGATGTTGTTGGGCAGCAAAATCGTAGCTAATAAATCCAATATATCCACCGTTAAATCCTGCTTGAGAAGAACCCTTAAATTCAGGATCTAAACAAATAAAATCAAGTAAATCTATTTTATGATGAGTAATTGAATAAGAATAATCAGTATTTTTTTTATAAGCTGAAAATAAGCCGGACTGGTATTTAATATATTGATCTGGCAGAAATGCAATAATAGGCCGATGATTATCTTCTAAATAAACTAAACCAAAAAAATCCCTCAATTTATTTAAAATAGAAGCAGGATCATTATGATAAAAATCAAGCTTTTTTCTCAGCTTTGGCATAGTCTATAAGTGCATCTGATAAAACAGTGGCACATATTACTACATAATTAACTATGACCTAAATCCAGATACCGTTTATCGGTTTTGCTTTGATTATGATGGGCAGCAGTTGATCAATTAATCCTCTCAGGCTAACTTAAGCTTGCTAATCTAAAGTAGCTACTCAAGGACAGGATGTTTCTACTGCAGAAAATAAAAAAACAGTAGAAATTAAGAGTAGCTAGACAATCAAAAAAATAAAAACTCTTAGGAGAGTATGGAATGAAAATGTTTACTAAAATTGCTTTAGTTTCTTCTATGGCAATTAGTGCAAATGCAATGGCAATGCAAGCGATGGATGATGCTTCATTAAGTGCAACCACTGGCCAAGATGGTATTAATATCGGGATCGGTATTTCAAAGGTTGAAATTGAAAAATTATTTATTCATGATAATGATGGCCTAACAGGTGGAAGCACTGCTGGAAAGGCTGGTGCCATCGTAATTAAGGGTAACGGTAAAACAGGCGATATTAACGAAAAGCTGGGTGTAGTAGTCAAAGCCAATTATGATGATGCAGGCAAATATCTGCTAACAACTCGTAATCTTGCTGACCTGCGTATTGACTCTGATGCAGGCGACAAAGCAGCTGGTGGTGCATTTATTAATATTGCTGCTGATGTATCGGGTCTAGATATCAATATTGGCGAGATTGGGGTAACCGGTTCTAATGCTGTAGCAGATCCTGCAACTGCAACGAGTATTCGTCGTGGGGGGGATGATACAAACTATAATGCTATTCTCTCTGGCCTTTCATTAAAAACAGGTCCAATGTCAGCAAATATTCAATTAGGTGCAGCTCCACAGGGCGCCATGATTAAGCTAGATGCAAAAATGCTGGGCGGTCTTGAGATCAAGAACCTGGGTATTCTAGATAACTCAACTAAAACAGCTACACGTGCTGCTGGTGAAATTTTTGTCGATAGTATTAAAGTAGCTGATGCTAATGCTCGTGATCTATCAATTGATCAAAAAATTAGTGTGATCGGTAAAGAAGGTACTAATAATGGCTATATTCGTATGGTAAGTAACTCAGGTCCAATTGATAACTATGTTAAGGGTGTTCATTTAGGTAGCCGCGATGCTGCTTCAATTGGGGATGTAGAAATTCAGGGACTACAAACTTATTACAGTCCTGCAATGGGTCAATACAACCAAGGTTCTGTGATTACCATTTCTGGTCGATAATAAATTTCTATTTAAAAGCGCGTGACTTCACGCGCTTTTTTTTACAATAAAATATAATTTTTTTCAAAAATCCTAAAAAAAGCTGTTATTTTTAAAAAAAAAGGTATCTTGAGTGGTACAAGGAAGTAGAGTTTATACTCTAGAAAAATAACGAATATCAGTATAATTACTGAAAACTAAAAAGTTAAAGATAGGCAGAGTAAAACTTGAAGTGCGACATAAACCACCTAATTAATTTAAAGGGTTTATGGAGTATATAAAATTGTCATACCATCATCTTAACTTTGAAGATCGTACTGCATTAATGCTTGAGTCAAGAAAAGAAGGCTTTTCAGCCAGAAAATTTGCTGAACTCATTAAAAGACATCCTAGTACGATCTATCGTGAGCTTAAAAGAAATAGCATCAATGACGTTTATCAAGCTCGATATGCTTCTGATAACACCTTCGCTAGACGTAGACGTGGTCACAGAAAACTCAAAATCGATTCAATCCTCTGGAAATTTATTGTTGAAGCGATCCGTTGTTTATGG
>NZ_JIBB01000054.1:0-12277 GCF_000620525.1 Acinetobacter sp. UNC436CL71CviS28 | reverse complement strand
TCGAATGAAAACATATTGAAAATCAACTGAGAAATTTGACGATAATCAAAATACTGACCTGCAAAGAAGCGCTGCATACGTCGATAAAATGATTGTGGTAAGCACTTGATGGGCAAGGCTTTAGATGCAGAAGAAAGATTACATGTTTGCTTTAAAATAATCACAAGCATGATGAGCGCAAAGCACTTTAAATGTGACTTGTTCCATTTTAGATATTTGTTTAAGATAAGATATAACTCATTGAGATGTGTCATAGTATTCGTCGTTAGAAAACAATTATTATGACATTATTTCAATGAGTTATCTATTTTTGTCGTGTACAGAGGTAAAAGTTATAAAAGATAGGTAGAAAAGCTGGTACTTAAGTCTAATTTTCGAAACCTCTCTCTTTATCCACTATAAGTAAATTTAAAGCGGCTGAATATAAACGTATTTTAAACTGGCATATATAAAAACTATTGATGTCAATATTTTTTAAACAGAAAATGCTTACTATTTAGGAACGTGATAGTGGTATTCAGCTAAATATAAATCAGTATACTAGAATCTCTTGTGATAAAAAGTAGCAATATCAGGAAAGACAATGACTGCACGTATTCAAAAAGGCAAGTTAGCGATTGCTAAAGAACTCTATGATTTCATCGAAAATGAAGCTTTACCGGGTTCCGGTCTGGACAGTGAAACATACTGGAAAAATTTTGAGCAAGTCGTTGTTGATCTTAGTCCGAAAAATAAAGCGCTTCTTGCAAAGCGTGATGAAATTCAGGCTAAAATTGACGAATGGCATCGCAATAACGAATTTGAACTTGAAGCTTACAAAGCTTTCCTGAAAGAGATTGGCTACTTATTACCAGAAGTAGAAGATTTCCAGATTACCACTGAAAATGTGGATGAAGAAATTGCAGTATTGGCAGGCCCACAGTTGGTTGTACCTGTACGAAATGCCCGTTACTGCCTTAATGCTGCAAATGCCCGCTGGGGTTCTTTATATGATGCACTTTATGGCTTTGATGTGATTTCTGAAGAGAATGGCGCAGAAAAGGGTAAGGGGTATAATCCGGCCCGTGGCGCCAAAGTTATCGAATTTGCTAAAAGCTTTCTGAATGATACTTTCCCGCTTGAGGCAGGCTCGCATCAAGATGCTACACGCTATGAAGTTGAAGATAATCAGCTGGTTATTACTTTAAAAGATGATACTAAAACTACCTTGGCTGAACCGGTTCAGTTTGTAGGTTATAATGGCGAGAAAAGTAATCCGAATGAAATTATTCTAAAAAATAATGGATTGCATGTCATTATCCAGATTGATGCGACTAGTCCGATTGGCCAGACTGATGCAGCTGGTGTAAAAGACTTAGTACTTGAAGCAGCTGTAACGACAATTCAGGATCTGGAAGACTCGATTGCTGCAGTAGATGCAGAGGAAAAAGTAGAAGGCTACCGTAACTGGCTTGGGCTTATGAAGGGTACACTTCAGGAATCTTTCCAAAAAGGTGACAAAACTGTTACCCGTGCTATGAACAAAGACCGTACTTATACAGACCTTGAAGGGAATACGGGTAAAATTCATGGCCGATCATTGATGTTACTGCGTAATGTTGGCCACCTGATGACGAACCCTGCTATTTTGGTAGATGGTGCAGAAATCTATGAAGGCATCATGGATGCACTGGTAACGCCATTACTAAGTATTGCTGATATTCGTGGCGAAAATGAAATCAAGAACTCACGTCAGGGTTCAATGTATATCGTAAAACCAAAAATGCATGGTCCGGAAGAGGTCGCATTTGCGGTAGAACTTTTTGAACGTGCTGAGCAGGCTTTGGGGCTGCCGGCAAAAACTCTTAAAATCGGGATTATGGATGAAGAACGCCGTACTTCTGTAAACCTGAAGAACTGTATTGCTCAGGCCAAAGACCGTACCATCTTTATTAATACTGGTTTTATGGACCGTACAGGTGATGAGATTCATACCTTTATGGAAGCAGGTCCATTTGTTCGTAAAGGCGAAATCAAAGGACAAAAATGGTTCCCTGCTTATGAAAACCGTAATGTAATGATCGGCCTGAAAGCAGGATTACGCGGTAAGGCACAGATCGGTAAAGGTATGTGGCCAAAACCAGATATGTTGCTTGACATGTATCGTACTAAGATCGAGCATCCGGAAGCAGGTGCAAGCTGTGCATGGGTTCCTTCTCCAACAGGAGCAGTAATTCATGCAATTCATTATCATCAGTGCAATGTATCCGAGCGTCAGCAAGAACTATTACAGACTGAGCCTTTAGCTCTGGATGATCTGTTGACTCCTCCGCTAGCAGCAAATACAGACTGGACTGAAGAAGAGAAAAAGAACGAACTTGAAAATAACTGTCAGGGTATTCTGGGTTATGTTGTGCGCTGGGTTGACTTGGGTGTAGGCTGTTCAAAGGTTCCAGATATTAATGATGTAGGCCTGATGGAAGACCGCGCAACATTACGTATTTCTTCACAGCACGTTGCGAACTGGTTACGTCATGGTATTGTGAGTCGTGAACAGGTTGAAGAAGTATTAAAGCGCATGGCTAAAATTGTAGACGAACAAAATGCCAATGATCCGCTTTATACTGCAATGTCTGCTGACTTCGAAAATAGTATTGCTTTTAAAGCTGCATCTGACCTGATCTTTAAAGGCGGTGAGCAACCATCTGGTTATACTGAACCTTTACTACACGCTGCGCGCTTAAAACTTAAAGGCTATACAGGTGACTAATCTGAGCCATTAAAAAAAGCCTCTTCGGAGGCTTTTTTATTTAGTTTTTAAATAAATATTTTTCTTATATTCAGGCAGTAGCGACCTGAAAACCTGGACGCTCAGCATAGCGAGCAACCGATAAGTCATCTGCATAAATCGCTGGTCGTTTATGGCTCATGAGGTCTGAAAGCAATTTACCTGAACCACATGCCATGGTCCAGCCTAATGTACCATGCCCAGTATTTAAGAACAGGTTACTCAGGGCAGTTTTACCTACAATAGGCGTACCATCTGGTGTCATGGGACGAAGCCCTGTCCAGAAAGTTGCTTCTTTTAAACGTCCGGCAGACGGATAAAGATCATTCACCACCATTTCCAGAGTTTTTCTGCGTTCTGGAAGCAATTTATAATTAAAGCCTACAATTTCTGCCATACCCCCTACACGAATACGATCATCAAAGCGTGTTACAGCGACTTTGTAGGTCTCGTCCAGTACTGTAGAAACTGGTGCACGCGTAGCATCTTGAATTGGAATGGTCAGTGAGTAGCCTTTTAATGGATAGACTGGAATATGAATTAACCCACGTAATAGTGGAGTAGAGAAAGATCCCATTGCAATTACATATTGGTCTGCTTTAACCAGACCTTCACTGGTTTGGACTGCTGTGACTTTATCTGCTTCAACCACCAGTTTTTCAATAGAAACACCAAATTTAAAAATTACGCCAGCAGCTTTTGCCATTTCTGCAAGATGCTGTGTAAATAACTGGCAGTCACCAGTTTCATCATTTGGCAAGCGTAACCCGCCTGTCAGTTTATGACTGGAATATTTTAAAGCAGGTTCAACTTTCATTAAATCTTTCGCTTCGAGCAACTCAAATGGCACACCAGCTTCTTTTAATACTTCAATATCTTTGGCAGCATTGGCATATTGCTGTTCACTACGGAAAAGCTGTAAGGTTCCTTGCTGACGACTTTCATAAGCAATACCTGTAGTCTTCCGTAATTCTTTCAGACAGTCACGACTATATTCAGCAATACGAACCATACGGCTCTTATTTTCCTGATAATGCTGAATATTGCAGTTCTTTAGCATTTGCCACATCCAGGCAATCTGGAAACTGGTTCCATCTGGACGAATAGACAGAGGAGCATGTTTTTGAAACATCCATTTAATGGCTTTAAGTGGCACCCCTGGCGCTGCCCAAGGTGTAGCATAGCCAGGAGAGACCTGTCCGGCATTTGCAGCACTGGTCTCCAGCGCTGCTCCAGGCTGTCGGTCAATTACGGTCACTTCATGCCCTGCTTGGGCTAGATACCATGCAGTTGTGACACCAATTACACCACTTCCTAAAACGACGACTTTCATGATCTTCTCTACTCATTGCAGCCTGAATCTGGCCTGTACATGGAGCTCTACCAAACGCGGTATATATGACTGATTTTTAAAGCAAGCAGTCCGTGGGTAGTAACGGTATAACTGAGTTTCAGGGTAAACATTTAAAATGTGAAAGGGTCACTAAAAAAATCCCTTTTTCCAGTTATGCTCTCAGTTTACATCTGGGGTTTAGTTCTGATAAATTCAAATAAACTTATCTTTAGATATAAAATTACTTACGTAAATGAAAATTAAAAATCTGAACCAGATTACTGATTTTGATATCAAGTTATTGAGAATTTTCAAGACAGTATGCGAATGTGGGAGCTTTACTTCAGCAGAGAGTGTTCTTGGAATTAGCCGCTCAGCCATTAGTCTGCATATGAGTGATTTGGAAAATCGTCTGGGGCTCAGGTTATGCCAGCGTGGCCGTGCCGGATTTTCTCTTACCGATGAAGGTAAGGAAATCTTGAACTATAGTGAAACGCTAATCGCTTCTATTGAGGAGTTTAAGCTTAAGGTTAACCAGATTCATAAAAAGTTAAAAGGCGAGTTTAATATTGGAATTATTAACAATTTAATTAATTTGCCAAAGCCTTATATCACTAATACGCTTGAGCAACTTACCAGTGAAAGCCCTGATGTGCAGATTAACATCAGTATGAGTACACTAGCAGATATTGAATGCAAGGTGATGGATGGCCGCTTACATGTAGGGGCAGTCCCGATGGTTACTCCATTATCGGGGCTGGACTATTTAAATCTTTATGAAGAAAGTTCCTATCTTTATTGTGGAGATCGGCATCCCTTATTTTTTTCTACCGAACGATTAAAAGAACAAGATTTAAGTCAGTGGAATGCGGTAATGCCTAACTACAGTATTAATTCACAAGCATTACAGCTCTACCAGCTGCTGCATTGTTCTGCAACTGCAAGTGACCGGGAGGGAATTGCTTTTTTAATTTTAACCGGAAATTTTATGGGATTTTTACCTGATCATTATGCAAGAAAATGGGTAGAAAGCGGTCAGATGAAACCTGTGCTCGAGCAGCGCATGCATTATAGTACACCGATCTGCATGATTACCAGAAAGGGCAGGCGACATAATATGATTCTGGAATCTTTTCTCGAAAAGCTGAAAAATAATATTAATGAGCAGAATAATTCCGGGTTAACGATAACGAACTAGATGGAATCCATATGTCAGCTTAAATAGCAAACAGGATTTGCTATTTCATGGACTATTCTAGAAGTTGTTTTAATTTGACTGCATGAGGACTGTCTTCTGGTAAAAGTTCAAGCAGACGCTCAATTGCATCAGTACGTTCAGGAACGCGACTAATCAGGCGAAATAACTGGTCAATGTCTTGCAAGTTATGAATCATATGACTTAAGCGCGCATCAAAGCAGTCACGCCAGGCACACAGGAAAGGACTTTCTGTCTTACTCAGGAAATTGCCCTTGTACAAGGCCAATACTGTAACAGTAAAGCCCAGATTCAATGCCTGTTCAGCCATAAGAAAATCTGCCTGAACCTCACAGTTCAGTTTGTAAGGGCGTGATTGGATACAGTCGAGTAACAGACTGCGCATCTGGGATAATTCTGCTTTTAGAGTTTTCTGGCTAACCTGCCTGTCTCCATAAAGGGCATAGTGTAATTCGTCCAAACTGATCCCATCTGGACACAATGCCAGAATACACAGTATTTCAATTTGCCGGTGCGTCAGCTGTAAAATATGATGATTAAACTGAACTTTTGACCCACCCAGCACTTTAAGATAAAGCACATTTTGCTGTTCAAGCCGGATGGCGCGTTGTACCAGATCTGCACAGCGCTCTACGGCGAGTACGCCTAAAGAATTATGCTTCTCATACTTGGTTGAAAGGTTAATAATGCCATGGAACTGGCCGCTTTGTGGGTCGATGATGGGCGCTGCGTAGCATACCCAGTCACGCACGCTATTCATCTGGTTTTCATGTGAGTACACACAACTGGCAGCATGGGTATTTAACGCAAGGCCAATAGCATTGGTGCCTACGGACTGGGTAGACCACTGGCCACCTTCAAAAAAATGCACCTGTTCTGCAGAAGAGCGCATAGAGTGACTGCTCCAGGTCCAGAGCAGAGTGCCATGCTGGTCTGTAATTCCGATTGCCATGCTGGCATCTTCTGCAATTCTCAAGAGTTCAGAATGACACTGATCTAATGAGCGACCGAAGAGTGTTTCACGCCAACCATGATCCAGATTCAGTACTGGGGCCGCATCTACTGAAACGGGAGGCACATGATGTGCTACAGCATTCTTTAAAAAAGCTGATGAATAATGAGAAACAGGATTTAACACGGGTAATTTTTTAATCATATGCATATCATGGTCCTTCATGATGAGGCAAAAATGCAGCTACCTGAGCTGGTTACTGTTGTTATTTTCCCCTACCTTAAACCTTGATGCTCTAATCTGCTATCCGACAAAAGGCTGACGTCAGCATACACATCTTTAAACATCAGTCTGGTATATGTACCAATATAGTCAGACTGTTTTTAAAAGAAATGGCCGATTCAGACTGATCTGTTTAAAATAGTTACAGAATATTCCTGCATAAGATCAACCTGTCTGTTTGTATTTAGGGTAACTGCTTTCTGCTGAAAGGTTGCGGTACAGGTTTCCCTAAATATTGCTGATCGGCAAAATAACTGGAACGTACCATAGGCGCACTCCAAATATTTTTAAATCCTAAAAACTCGCCATGACGCTGATAATGCTCAAATTCTTTTAAGCTCACAAAACGATGGATAGGAGCATGAGCTTTAGAAGGCTGTAGGTACTGTCCGATGGTGACCAAATCCACATAATGATCTTTTAAATCATTTAAAAGCGCAATAACCTCTGCCTCAATCTCTCCAATACCTACCATCAAGCCACATTTGGTAGGAATCTCAGGACATAAATTTTTAAATTTTTTTAATAGATTAAGAGAATGCTGATAATCTGATCCAGGCCGCAAGGCCCGGTACAAGCGGAACACTGTCTCTATATTATGGTTAAATACATCTGGTGGAGACTGGCTAAGGATAGACAAGGCAAGATCAAGCCGCCCTCTAAAGTCCGGAACCAATATTTCGATCCGGGTATTCGGACAGCATTTACGTATCTCCTGAATACAATCTACAAAATGTTGGGCGCCTCCATCTTTCAGGTCATCCCGGTCTACAGAAGTAATTACCACATAACTTAAATTCAGGTTTGCGACGGTTTCGGCAAGATGCCGAGGCTCAGCCGGATCTAGGCTGTTCGGGCGGCCGTGAGCTACATCGCAAAAAGGACACCGTCTGGTACAGATATCACCCATTATCATAAAAGTTGCAGTACCGCTACCAAAACATTCTGGCAGGTTTGGACACGCCGCTTCTTCACATACCGTATGTAGTTTCTGCTGACGCAACAGCCCTTTAATACGGCCAATCTCTTCAGGTTGACTGATTTTTGCCCGTATCCATTCGGGTTTTGTCGGAATAACGTCTGTTGCAATAACCTTAACAGGTATACGTGCCAGTTTATCCGCACCCCGAAGTTTTTTTTCATGCTTAAAATTCTGTTGTAAATCCATTTAAATATATCCTGATTTAATAATAAGTCTTAAAATAAATAAAAAGAGATTAATATTTAAAAAAAATATTTTTAAAATAAAAATCTAACTTTTAAATAAAATTAGGATTATAAAATATATGAGGTTGGTTAAAGGTTTGTTTTTAAGTCGTTGTTTAAAATAATAAAAAATTACATTTATTTTTTAATAAATAAATTATTGTTTTTGAAAATAATAGGTAAGTTTTATTTTAATAAATAATTTTAGTCTAATATTAATTTTAGAATAAATATATTTAATTGGAGGTGTGAGTTATTCACTGTTCCCTTGATTTTGATCAAGATAAAAAGGAAAAGGATATGCAATTAACGGAAGAAAAATTACTGGCTGCATATAAGAGTATGCGCGATATTCGTGAGTTTGAGGACCGGCTTCACGAAGAAAATACCATGGGTGATATTCCTGGATTTATTCACCTTTATAGTGGTGAGGAAGCAGTTGCAGTCGGTATTTGTGAAAATCTAACCGATAAGGATTACATTACCTCCACCCACCGGGGCCATGGGCACTGTATTGCTAAAGGATGTGATATCCATGCCATGATGCTTGAGATTTTCGGTAAAGATGCCGGCCTGTGTCGTGGTAAAGGTGGTTCAATGCATATTGCAGACCTCGACAAGGGCATGCTGGGTGCAAACGGTATTGTAGGAGGTGGACCTCCTTTAGCAATTGGAGCAGCTTTGACTGCTAAAACTTTGAAAACCGGTGGTATAGGTCTGTCATTTACGGGTGATGGGGGGTCAAATCAGGGTCTCACTTTTGAAGCGATGAATATGGCTGTAGTATTGCAACTTCCAGTCATATTTGTATTTGAAAACAATGGCTTTGGTGAAGGTACCGGTCATGACTATGCAGTAGGAAGTAAAGATATTGCTGGTCGGGCAGCAGGTTTTGGTTTACCTGCAGTCAAGGTTGACGGTACAGATTTCTTTGCAGTCTATGAAGCTGCCCAGCAGGCAATTGAGCGAGCCAGAAATGGTGGTGGACCAAGTGTAATTGAAACAATTACCAACCGCTTCTATGGTCATTTCGAAGGTGACCCTGGGTTAATCCGTTCTAAAGATGAAGTGGATTATGTAAAAGAACATCGCGATCCATTAAAAATTTTCCGTAAAAAAGTTAAAGACCAGATTGATCTGGCAAAGCTCGATGCAATTGATGCTGAGTCTAAAGCTAATGTAGACGACGCTGTAGCAAAAGCCCGTGCTGCCAAATACCCAGAAGTTTCCCAGCTTCTGACCGATGTTTATGTCTCTTACTAAAGGAATAGTAAAGCAAATGCCAAATAAAAGTTACCGTAACGCGATTAAAGAAGCGATTGAATTAGAAATGCGCCGTGACCCGACTGTATTTGTAGTCGGTGAAGACGTACGTGGTGGTCATGGTGGTAAAAATACTGAAGATAATGCCCTTGAAGGCTTTGGTGGCGTACTGGGTGTGACCAAGGGTTTATGGTCTGAGTTCGGCTCTGAACGTGTGATCGATACCCCAATTACAGAATCTGCGATTATCGGTATGGCTGCAGGTGCAGCAGCAACCGGTTTACGGCCTGTAGCTGACCTGATGTTTATGGATTTCTATGGGGTATGCCATGACATGCTTTATAACCAGGCTGCGAAGTTCCGCTATATGTTTGGAGGTAAAGCCAAAGCACCTATGGTAGTACGTGGCATGATCGGCGCCGGTTTCTCAGCCGCAGCCCAGCATTCACAGTCACCATATAATGTCTTTGCTGCAGTACCCGGTTTGAAGGTGGTCGTACCTTCTAGTCCTTATGATGTAAAAGGTCTGTTGATTCAGGCAATTCGTGATGATGACCCGGTAGTATTTTGTGAACACAAACTGCTGTATGACATTAAAGGCGAGGTTCCGGATGATGCCTATACCATTCCTTTTGGCGTAGCCAATTACACCCGTGAAGGAACAGATGTCACCATTATTGCTTTAAGTTTAATGGTACACCGTGCCAATGAGGTTGCAGATAAACTGGCAAAAGAGGGAATTTCGGTAGAAGTGGTAGATCCAAGAACTATTTCGCCTCTAGATGAAGAAGGTATCCTTGAATCTGTAGCCTCGACTGGCCGTGTAGTAATTGTTGATGAGTCTGCGGCACGTTGTGGTTTTGGTCATGATATTGCTGCCCTGATTGCCCAGAAAGGATTTCATTATCTGAAAGCCCCAATTGAACTGGTGACTCCTCCTCATACACCTGTACCGTTCTCACCTGTATTGGAAAAAGAATGGATTCCGAGTGTAGAGCGTATTGAACAGGCTGTACGAAAAACTTTGGAGGCTTAGGATGAGCGAAATTAAAACACTAGAAATCCCAAAATGGGGATTATCTATGGAAGAAGGAACTATTGCCCAATGGTTAATTCAAGAAGGAAGCCAGTTCAGTAAAGGACAAGAAATTTGTGAAATTGAAACCACAAAAATTGTAAACGTCCTGGAGGCACCTTTTGACGGAACATTGAGAAAAATACTGGCAAAAGATGGTGAAACCCTGCCAGTCGGTGGGTTGATTGCAGTTTGTGCCAATGATGATGTCACAGATGATGATATACAGGCATTTGTACAGTCACTTGATCAAGGGACAGCAGCTTCGGCAAGCTCTGCACCGGACAGTACTCCGGCTGAAGACAAAACCGAACAGACTGCACCAGTAGAGCAGCTGAGTTCATCAACTGTGAAAGCTGAAACATCATCTGCTACCCGGAAAACTTCTCATAGTGCCGGTGACTATATTATTCCTGCGTCTTTACAAGGCTATCAGCCACCAGATGACCTGTTTATTACACCACATGCCCAGAAACTGGCAGAAAAATATAATTTGGATTTAACCAAGGTTACAGGTTCGGGACGCGAAGGGCGTATTAGTATCGCTGATCTTCAGGCAGCAGTGCAGGGCGCAGGTGGACAATGGCCAGATGTTAAGCATCAGGCCAGTACAAAAGCTGCAAAATCTAACGCTGATGACAGTCAGGTTGCTGCTACACCTGTAGCTCGGCGTCTGGCCAAGCAATGGGGCATTAATCTGCATGACTGTCGCGCCTCGGGAACAAGAGGCCGGGTCTGCAAAGAAGATGTTGAAGCAGTGTATAACCGTGAACACAAGTCTGCTCATACAGAAACTTCATTGAATGCAACTCAGCCCGAACAGGCAAAAGTAACCAGTATTCCAATGAATGCCATGCGTAAAGCCATTGCTTCACGTTTACAGGCAGCAAAACGTAATGCGCCACATTTTCGTTTAACTGTTGACTTGAATGTTGAGGCGATACAGACATTACGTGCACAGATTAATGAGTCCGTGCCTCAGGTCAAACTGTCTATCAATGATATGCTCATCAAGGCAGCAGCTGCGGCGTTGATTAAAGTACCTGAAGTAAATGTACAGTTTGATGAAGAGTCACAATCAATTTTACAGTTTGATCAGGCCGATATTTCTGTGGCTGTGGCTATTCCTAATGGCCTTATTACTCCAATTATCAAAGCTGCAAATCAGAAATCGCTTGCTGAGATTTCTGGAAATATGCGGGACTTGGCCACGCGGGCAAAAACTGGAAAGTTAACTCCGGATGAATTTCAGGGGGGAAGTTTCAGTATTTCTAACCTGGGAATGCTGGGTATCAAACACTTTGACGCCATTATCAATCCGCCTCAAGGTGCTATTTTGGCTTTGGGTGCTTCAGAGGCTCGAGCAGTGGTAGAGCATGATCAGATTGTTATTCGGCAGATGGTGACAGCAACTTTATCCTGTGACCACCGGGTGATTGATGGAGCAGTTGGGGCGAAATTCTTGGCCAGCTTTAAAAAGTTTGTCGAGAATCCAGCATTAATACTGGTATAGGAGCTGGACATGACAGGAAATCAGTATGATTTAATTGTTGTGGGTGCAGGTCCGGGTGGATATGTGGCTGCAATACGTGCAGCTCAGCTTGGCCTTAATACAGCAATTATCGAAGAAAAACATCTGGGGGGGATCTGCCTGAACTGGGGCTGTATCCCGACCAAGGCTTTATTGAGTGGAGCTGACTTGGCCTATCAGCTTAAGCATGCTGGAAACTTTGGTTTCACTCTTCCACAAATTGATTTTGATCTGAGTCAACTGGTTAAACATAGCCGCCAAGTCTCGCAGCAACTGGTACAGGGAATCGAGCACCTTCTCAAGAAAAATGGTGTAGAGGGGCGAATTCAAACATGAGGTGCGACAGTTTGAAAAGTCTTATGATAATCAACAAGCTGAGCAAATTTCTCTAATGGTGTAAGCCAATCTAACGCTTTTCTAGGACGAGTATTCAGTGACATGGCAACTTGATTTAAATAATGCTGATCTGCCTGATTTAAATCAATCCCTTTAGGTAAATATTGCCTAATTAAACCATTCATATTTTCGCATGTGCCTTTTTGCCAGGGTGAATGTGGGTCACAGAAATATACATCTATGCCTAAATCTTCTTCAAGTATTTTATGTTCTGCCATCTCGCGTCCACGGTCATAGGTCAACGTTTTACGCAGTT
>NZ_JIBB01000053.1:0-13167 GCF_000620525.1 Acinetobacter sp. UNC436CL71CviS28 | reverse complement strand
AGGAGACCATAAACAACGGATCGCTTCAACAATAAATTTCCAGAGGATTGAATCGATTTTGAGTTTTCTGTGACCACGTCTACGTCTAGCGAAGGTGTTATCAGAAGCATATCGAGCTTGATAAACGTCATTGATGCTATTTCTTTTAAGCTCACGATAGATCGTACTAGGATGTCTTTTAATGAGTTCAGCAAATTTTCTGGCTGAAAAGCCTTCTTTTCTTGACTCAAGCATTAATGCAGTACGATCTTCAAAGTTAAGATGATGGTATGACAATTTTATATACTCCATAAACCCTTTAAATTAATTAGGTGGTTTATGTCGCACTTCAAGTTTTACTCTGCCAGGTTATATTTGGACGGGCCAAGCTGCAGGCGAAAGAAACGCTTGAGATAATCGATGAGAGCGGTAAAGCACGCATTTTAAAAGCACCTCATATCATTTTAGCAACAGGTGCCAGAGCTCGAACTTTGCCTGGTCTGCCTGTCAATGGCACCGAGATCTGGAGTTACCGGGAAGCGCTAGTCCCGGAACAATTGCCTGAATCTTTACTGGTAGTCGGTTCTGGCGCTATAGGCAGTGAATTTGCCAGTTTATATCATGATCTAGGCTGTGAGGTTACTCTTATTGACGTTGCTCAGCAGATTTTGCCTACTGAAGATGCAGAAGTTGCAGAATATATGCGTAAGCAGTTTGAGCAGCGCGGTATGAAAGTGATTACTGGCTGTTCATTACAAAATGTCCAGGTTACCGGAGGTCAGGTACAGTGTGAACTTCATAGCTCACAGGGCAAACAAGAGCAAGTGTTTGATCGGGTTCTGTCTGCAATAGGTGTACAACCGAATGTAGAAAAACTGGGACTGGAACAGTTAGAAGTAGAGTTTAAGCAGGGCTTTATTCAGGTGGATGAATACTGCCGCACAAATGTCGTGGGGCTCTATGCAATTGGTGATGTGGCGGGTGCACCATGTCTGGCTCATAAAGCCAGTCATGAAGCTATTCTTTGTGTAGAAAAAATTGCAGGACTCACAAATCTTCACTCTCTAGACCGTACTCAAATTCCTGGCTGTATTTTTACTCATCCTCAGGTTGCCAGTATTGGTTTGACTGAAGCGCAGGCCAAAGCGCAAGGCCATCATATCCAGACTGGGAAATTTCCTTTTCAGGCAAATGGCAAGGCACTGGCCTTAAAACAAACTGCCGGTTTTGTAAAAACTGTATTTGATAAAGAGACTGGCGAGCTGCTCGGAGCACATATGGTCGGTCATGAAGTTACTGAACATATTCAGGGTTTCGCAATTGCCAAATATCTGGAAGCTACCGACGAAAGCTTGGCACAGGTCATTTTTCCTCATCCTACGTTATCAGAAGCAATGCATGAATCGGTATTAGCTTCCCTACAGCGGGCAATACATATTTGAAAACATGGAAGAGCTTATCTGGTTTAGCTTGATAAGCTCATTCTTCTTACAGAAAACTGATTAATCAGGAGCAGTAATGAAAGCAGCTCGTTTTTATGATAAAGGCGATATTCGCATTGAAGATATTCCGGAGCCACAAGTTACACCAGGTACAGTCGGTATTCAGGTTGCCTGGTGTGGCATTTGTGGAACCGATCTGCATGAGTTTATGGATGGTCCAATTTTTATTCCGCCTTGTGGCCATCCGCATCCAATCTCGGGCGAATCTGCTCCGGTAACGATGGGACATGAGTTTTCCGGAGTTGTATACGCTGTGGGTGAAGGGGTTAATGATATTCAGATTGGTCAGCATGTGGTGGTTGAACCTTATATCATCGCTGACGATGTGCCGACTGGGCCTAATGATGCTTATCATCTGTCGAAGAATATGAATTTTATTGGTTTAGGAGGGCGAGGCGGTGGTCTATCGGAAAAAATAGCCGTGCAGCGTCGTTGGGTACACCCAATTTCCAATAAAATACCATTGGATCAAGCTGCACTGATTGAGCCTTTGTCGGTAGGTCATCATGCTTATATCCGTAGTGGCGCACAAGCCGGAGACATTGCACTGGTTGGGGGTGCAGGGCCTATAGGTTTGTTGTTATCAGCTATTTTAAAGGTTAAAGGACTCACTGTTATTATTAGTGAGTTAAGTGCTAAACGTAAAGAAAAAGCAAGAGAGGCTGGTGTTGCAGATTATATTCTGGACCCTTCAGAAGTTGATGTGGTTACGGAAGTCATGAAAATTACTCAAGGCCAAGGTGCAGATGTTGCTTTTGAATGTAGTAGTGTAAATAAAGTACTAGATACTCTCGTAGCTGCGATGAAGCCGGCTGGTGTACTGGTCATTGTATCAATTTGGAGTCATCCAGCCACAGTAAATGTTCACAGTGTTGTTATGAAAGAACTTGATATTCGTGGCACCATTGCTTATGTCAACGACCATCAGGCAACAATCAAATTGGTGGAAGACGGTAAAATTAATTTGCAACCTTTTATTACACAGCGCATTCAACTCGATGACTTGGTTTCGCAGGGTTTTGAAACTCTGATCCATAACAATGAGTCAGCTGTTAAAATTATTGTCCATCCCTAAATACTCAGAAAAAACAAGCAGACGTTTTAATTGCTTATCAATAATTTAACAATAATATATAAGGAAAAATAATGAATAAGGGATTAATGAATAAAATCGCCGTTGTAACAGGCGCAGCGCAAGGTATAGGGCGTGGTATTGCTCTAAGACTGGCTCAGGAAGGTGTACATGTAGCCTTGGTAGATCTGAATGAACAACGACTTAATCAAGTAAAACAGGAAATTGAAAATTTAAAGGTAAAAGCCAGTATTTTTGTTGCTGATATCAGTCAGCGTGATCAGGTGTATGCCAGTATTGAACATGCCGAGCAGTCTTTAGGTGGTTTTGATATTATGATCAATAATGCTGGAATTGCTCAGGTTCAGCCTCTTGATGCAGTGACACCTGAAGGACTGCAAAAAATTAGCGGTATTAATATTGGTGGAGTTCTGTGGGGTATTCAGGCCGCAGCTCGAAAATTTAAAGCGCGCCAGCAAAAAGGTAAAATTATTAATGCAGCTTCTATTGCAGGGCATGAAGGTTTTGCCATGTTAGGAGTATATTCGGCAACAAAATTCGCAGTCCGTGCTTTAACTCAGGCCGCAGCCAAGGAATATGCTTCACATGGCATTACGGTAAATGCATATTGTCCGGGAGTAGTGGGCACAGATATGTGGGTAGAAATTGATAAAAGATTCTCTAAAATTACCCATACCCCAATTGGTGAAACATACAAAAAATATGTGAGTGGTATTGCACTAGGGCGTGCACAAACACCTGAAGACGTGGCTGCGCTGGTTGCTTTTTTATCGAGTGAAGATGCCGATTATATTACCGGGCAGGCAATTTTAACAGATGGAGGCATGATCTACCGCTAGTACAATATACACTGTCTAATTTTTAAAAATGTATGAACATAATCAGGCTTCTACTTAAACACATTAAATAATAAAAGGCCTGAGTACATAGAATATAACACTATCTTATTTGTACTCAGGCCTGTATTTCCTTAAGTTTTTTAAGATGTTTTTGTCAAATTCTGCTGTTTATACATAATATTATCCAGCCACTAGTCCATTGAAATACTAAAAGTTATCACTATATATGACCTATAGTTTTTTAAATTTTCGCCTATGTGTGCCAATTTTAAACCTGTTACGCGTGTTCAGGTGGATAAACTTCAGTTACCGGATATTCCTTTCGATTATCTCGAAGAAGTGTATCCAGCCTATGATTTGCCTTTACTATTCAAGTCAGAATATGGCTTGGAATGGCGTAGCGTAATGTTCGGACTGGTGCCAAAGTGGGCTCAGGATAAAAGTTCGGCTAAACGGACCTATAATGCCCGAAATGAAACTTTATTTGAAAAGCCAAGTTTCCAGGAGGCTGCATTTAAAGGTAAGTTTGGAGTTATTCCGGTGACCGAATTTTATGAAGCAAAATATATTGATGGTAAGGCTCAGCGTTGGGGAGTACGACGCAAAGATGGCCAAGGCTTTTTCATTGCTGCCATTTATGAAATCTGTAAAATCAATGATGAAGTGATTCGCTCAGCCAGCATGATCACGATGGATGCAATAGACCATCCGATGATGAAGGAGTTTCATGAGCCAGGAAATATCAAACGTTCAGTGATTATAATTCCACATGAACGTCTGGATGAATGGCTGAGTGTAGGGCCTGCTAACTTCAACTCATTTATTGAAGGTTTTCCTGTTGAAGAGTTTGAGTGTTCTCATGTACCCAAGCCTAAAGTGGAAACGCCCCAGTTAAACTTTTTTGACTGATGAAAGTTAATTTGAAAGATTTTTAAATAAGTGTTTAAGGCTTTCAATTAGTTTTTCAATCTGTAATGGAGTAAGCCCTTCAAAAGACTGTTCGAGTACTACTCCAGTAAGATCATTAATTTTAGTGGTCATTTCTTTGCCATACTCAGTGAGATTTACCCGTGTAATACGGCCATCCTCTTCACATGAATAGGTATTGACATAGCCTTCAGCTTTCAGGCGGTAAACAATTTTGGTTGTAGTCGACATTTTTGAAATGATCATCTCTGAAAGATCAGAAACACTGGCATGTGGTTTAGACTCAAGTGCCAGTAGAATACGTCGCCGTGAGTTATCTAATCCATAACGCTTTAAGACATTGTCCATATTCTGCACATATTGTGCATGTACTTGAGTAATCCAATAGAATGGGAAGTCTTCAAGATTAAAATCCCCAGTGTTTGAAGGCAAAAACCGAGCATATTTTTTATTCATACGAGAATAACCCTAATTTTAATTATTTTTACAAAGTAAGTTTATTGTAAAACAATTGTTTTATACAAGAGAGTGGCTAAGTTTATTTTAGTATAAAAACTTTTATGAGCCCTTCACTGAGTTTGATATTTTTAGATTGACTATCGTTAGAACGACAAAGTGTGTCATTTGAGCAGTATTTTGATGAGATTTATAAGAAAAATGGCAAAACTGCTTTAAAAGCTGTAAGGAATGATTTTGACTCATATGTATTCTTTGAGATTTTTTATTAAGATTTAAATAGCAAATAAAGTAGCTCAGCTATTTTGTATTTTCTGCCTCATTGATCAGTTTTACTTTAAAATAAAATTTTGTATTGGGTTTGAGAATTACCAGTGATGTGATTCTTAACAAAATGAGTGACTTCATTGAATTTTATGTCTATAAAGAGAAGCTCTAGAAAAACAAATTATTAGAACATTCAATGAACATGGATCAACTTACTTTCGCAACTAAACTTGCCATTCTGTTTAGCGGTATCTATTTATGGATTGGTATGCTAACAGGACTCTGGAAATATTATCAGATCAGAAAATCTGCGCATTCACGTGCTCATCCATATGTGGATATAGCTCACCGAAGTAGTTTGCTCTATGCTCCAGCAACACTCATTCTGGCTACACTGGGGCATTTTACCATCTGGTCTGACTATGCAGTTCTCACCTGTATTGGGATCAATATATTATTTTTCAGCCTTTCTATATTAAGTTATATTTTACATGGAGTTTTAAAAGATACTGTTAATCAGTTTCAGGTGCCGCATCAACTTGGTAAATGGTATTTACCCAAAATTTTGATGACAATATTTATGTTTTTACTGGTAATTGGAGAATTAGTAGCAAGTGGTTTTCTAATAATAGGGACTGCGTATTATTTTGGATTTATCTAAACAAGCCTAGAGGCTAAAAAATAATTTTTTATTATATAAAGATGGATGATTGCTCATCCATCTCTTAGTTGTTTTTATACTTAAAATATTTACGACACTTGTGGTCAATAAGCGCCCAGATCGAGAACAGGGCAGAAACTATTAAAGCATAGAGAAAGTGTTCTAGCTTCAAATTGCCATTAATCACCCCATGAAAAAGCAGAGTTAACATGAGGGCTACTGTAGTAACAACATAATTGACAAAATTTTTATCGTTCTTAAAAACTTTGGCGAAAGAACGCTTGTTTAGGGGTAAAGAGTGCATCTTCGGTCCTCCTGTCGTGCGCGACAAAACCTAATTGTTTTAATCAGAAATCTAGTTTTTAATGTTTTACTGCTTATTTCCGAGTATTTCAATAGGTGATAGCATTATTTTTTTATCATTATTTTTCTTTATAACGTATAAGGTAATTAATGTATTTAATAAATAAATATAAGAATAGTTTTTGTGTAAATTTTTTTGATCACATTATTAACTAATTTTATATGATAAATCTCATTTTTTTAATTAAAATTTTGATAAAACAAAAAGTTATAATAAATTGAATTTCTAATGTACTATAAGAAAAATAATTTTAAATTGGCATTTTGAAAATTAATTTAGCTCAACTGATCTTAAGTAAAATCTGAATATAAATCTGACTTTTTAATTTAAAATGTTTAAAAAATTCTTAAGATTGTATATTTTATATACTTTAAGTAATAAAATATTTCAAGTCATGAGATAAAATTTTAATTTCTATTGTAGCTACTACAATTGGCTGCGTTATTTAGAGACTATTATATAGCGTTCTTAATAGCTGATTTTATTACAAGTTTTTAACAATTAATAATTTTTTTCCTGAAAAAAATATGCTTAGATCAAAAGTATCTGAAGACAAGAGAAAAGGATAAATAATATGAATAAGTTAATGGTAGCTATGGGCTTAATTGCCGTATTTGGAATCACAGGATGTGATAACCGTGAAACAGGTGCGACTGCTGGAGAACATTTAGGTAAAGCGGCCGAGCAGGCGGGTTCAGATATTAAAGATGCAACTTTAGCAGCAGGCGCTGAAGCAAAAGAAGCTGCTGACGATGCAGCAGTCAAGATGGATGCGGCGGCAGAAAAAGCTGAAGTTGAAGCTCGTGAGGCAACCGCAGATGCTCGTGAAGCAACCGCAGAAGCTGCAGACCGAGCGGAACAGAAAGCTTCAGAGGTGGAAGCAGATGCCCGTAAAGCCACAGCAGATGCTGCTGACTCTGTAGAAAAGACAGCTTCACGTGTGGAAGCAGATGCCCGTAACTAAAATTTTTTTGCTATGCAAAAGCCAGCACTGTCTGGCTTTTTTATATTTTTAAAATTGCAGAATACTCAGAGTTTATGAGACAGGTGATAGATCAGAGATAGAGAAAATTTCTATTAAAATTAAATAGATAAAGAAAGGTAGAAATAAAAAAATAACAGACTTTATGATAATTCTTAAAGGTTAAAATAGCATAAGCCAAGTTTCTGTATATAAAAATAAAACTATAAGCATTCAATTCTAATAAGAGGCGTAAACAAAAAATGCCAGTTGGGTAAACTCGGCATTTCTGATCACCAGTAAAATCAGCTCTGGGTAAGAATTGATTTTAACGACTCATAAGTTAACTGTTTGAATGTTTAACCCGGTCGACAATAATAGAAATGACTAGAACAATTAATGACGGGATAAGCCATGCAAGATTTTGTTCATTGAGTGGTAAATGTTGAACCGCATCTGGTAACATATCAGAGAATCCAGCTACCTTGATTCCATCGATTATTCCAAAAATGAAAGCCATTGCTGCTACAGGCGTAATTACATAGCCCGGTTTTTTCCAGAATTTCCAGAAAAAGCTCAGCATGATCACTACAATTGCAGGTGGATAAATAGCACTCAAAACAGGAACAGAAACAGCAATCAGCTTAGTTAGTCCAAGGTTTGAAATTAAAACCGAAAATAGAACTAAAATAAGCACCAGAATCTTATAAGGAATCTTGGTAAGTTGAGTAAAGTATTCTGCACAGGCACAGGTCAAACCAATCGCCGTAACTATACAAGCTAGAAAAATGAGCAGACTTAGAAAGAGTGAACCTAAATCACCAAAAGCATGCTGTACATAAGCGTGTAGAATCTGTGCCCCATTGGCTGCGTTAGGTGCTGCTTCATGACTTCCTAGCCCCAATTTGAACAGGCTGAGATAAACTAGGGTCAGACCTACACCAGAGATCAGACTTGCAATCACTGCATATTTGGTCACGAGTTTAATATCGGTTACACCACGTGAGTGGATCGCCTGAATAATCACAATACCAAAAACTAAAGCACCCAGCGTATCCATGGTCAGATAGCCATTAACAAAGCCTTCAGACACTGGGCTATTGATATAATGGTTAATAGGAGCGGGAATAAAACCTGCCGGTATACAGAACGCAGCAATTCCAAGAACTGCTAACGCAGCAATTTTCATAGGAGCAAGAACATGACCTATCGTATCGAGTAATTTATTTGGATATAGCGAGACCAGTCCTACTATCGCAAAATAAATTAGACTGTAGATCAGTAAACTGCTACTTGAAGTGCCGAAATAAGATGAAAAGCCAATTTCATAAGACACTGTGGCTGTACGCGGTGTTGCAAACAGAGGCCCTACTGACAAATAGCACACCACAGTTAAAACTAAACTGGCTATACGGCCAAGCGGTGAACTCAATATTTCAATTGACCCTTGCACACGCGATAGTGCAATAATGGTAATTACAGGCAAACCGACCGCTGTAATGAGAAACCCCAGGGCTGCCCACCAGACATGTTCACCTGCCTGCTGTGCAACAATGGGTGGAAAAATGATATTACCGGCGCCAATAAAAAGCGCGAAGGTCATAAAACCTAGAGCAATAATATCCCGAGTACGAAGATTATTCATATCATATAAAGGGAGAGGGACTGTAAAAGAAGCAGCGATTCTAATTTAAAAAATAAATTTTGTGTAATTTCTCTAATATAAATTATGAAGAAAGCTGATGATAAAAATTTTTCAAAAATATAGTTTATTTCCAATGTTATAATTAATTATTTGAAAACAATTGTCTTATATAAAATAACCAGATAAAAATTTCTAAGGGTACAAATTTTTTATATCAGAAAAAAATAATTAAAAGAGTAATTTTTATGGCTAAAAAACAGCCGGTCTAAAAATTTTATAAACAGAATAATCAATTGTTATCGTTTCTGATGACTTGAAGTGCCAGTCTTAATCAGGAAATTTTATATAAAAAACGTTATACTTGAGTCACTAACCAGAGAGGATAGGTCAATGAGAGCTTCAGCTGTAACTATCAAGACAGAACAGGATATTGAAAAATTACGTATATCCGGGCGTTTGGCTGCACAAGTTTTGGAAATGATAGAGCAGTATGTCAAGCCAGGCGTTTCTACCGAATATCTTGATGATATTTGCTATGACTATATCGTAAATACTCTAAAAGTCATTCCTGCAAATGTGGGCTATCATGGTTTTACTAAGACCACCTGTATTTCACCAAATGAAGTGGTCTGTCATGGTATTCCTTCAGCGCGGACTATTTTAAAAGATGGCGATATTATCAATATTGATGTAGCAGTAATTAAAGATGGCTACTATGGAGATACCAGCCGAATGTATTATGTAGGGCAAGTCAGCCCTCAAGCTAAACATTTGGTAGAAACAACCTATGAAGCAATGGTAGCAGGAATTCATACAGTCAGACCCGGTGCCACATTGGGTGATATTGGCTATGCGATTCAAAAAGTTGCCCAGCGCGAGGGCTATACCATCGTACGTGAGTATTGCGGTCATGGAATTGGAAAAACTTATCATGAGCAACCTAATGTACTGCACTATGGTCAACCTGGACAAGGGTTGATACTGCGTAAAGGTATGGTGTTTACCATTGAGCCTATGGTGAATGCAGGTAAGGCACGTGTCAAAGAATTGAATGATGGCTGGACTGTGATTACAAGTGATAGGTCGCTTTCTGCGCAGTGGGAACATATGGTGGCGGTAACTGATAATGGATTTGAACTCTTAACACCATGGCCAGAAGGGACAGGTTCATATCCCAAAATTTAATTTTGTTTAAAAAATAATCAAACAGTTTAATTTTATGGAAATTTAGATAAAAATTTCCATAAATTTTTATCTATTTATTTGAATTAGCATTGTATCTATTTGTAATTTCTTAAAAATATATTATATATACAACAACATAAATATAACAATTTATAAAAAATAAGTAACTTTTAAGATGTTTTATGTATTTGTTTTTAATTGGTTATTTGTATATTATTATTTTTAGATTCTATCGCTGTAGTTTCTTTTTAGTTGTTCGTTTTTATAAGCTTACCTTTCTACAGGGTAAGCTTTTTTTTATCCATAAAATTTATTTTAATATTCAGCCGGACGACGAATAACAGAAATTTTGTCTTTTGAGTTTATTGAGCTCACGAATAGTTAGTTAATGGGCTTTGTATAAATGCTCAACCAAATACTCAATAAAAACCCTGACTGAAGGAAGCTGACCACGACGTGATGGGTAAACAGCATGGAAAACTCCATGGGGTGTGTTCCAGTCAGGAAGAACGCGAACAAGTTCTCCGTGTCTAACCAGATCAGCAGTTACACTGTCGGGGAGTAAAGCGATACCGCAGCCCTGACGTGCCAGTTGTGCCAGCATCATCAGGTCTGAACCCATGACGACAGGATTAATTTTAAATTTTCGCGATTTATTTTCCCGGTCATGCAGGGTGAGCTGCTGGTCCAGGTGATCATCAATCATGCTCAGTATTCTATGTTCTGCTAACTGGTCAGGATGGGTTAAATTGCCATATTCGTTGAGGTAAGCCTGACTGGCAACCAAATGCTGTTCAATTCGTTGAAACTGGCGAATAATCAGATTAGGGTCATTGTCCAGATTAAAACGTACCCTTAGAGCAACATCAATCCCTTCATTAATCACATCAATGCGGCGATTGGTGACACTAAGCTGAACCTTGATCTCTGGATACTGTTTTAGAAAGTCGGGTAGAATCTTCGCAATTTCATTTTGGGCTATACTGACCGGTAAACTGACTTTAATCACTCCACGCGGTTTACTGCTTAAATGATCTATCAGGTCATGGGCAGCCTGTGCTGCATTCATCATGTCCTGTGCATGCTGATAGATATCCATACCAATATCAGTGACAGCAAAATGTCGTGAGCTTCGTTGAATGAGGCGCACGCCAAGACGTTCTTCCAGATTATATACCCGCCGGCTGAGTTTGGATTTGGGAATATCAGTTGCGCGCTCAGCTGCACTAAAACCTCCATGCTCGACAACTAAGGCAAAGCAGTAAAAATCATCCAGATCAGTCAGCATGCAGATTTCCGTTAAAGATTATGAAAAGATATCGTTGTAGCCCGCTGTATTTTATAGCGGATTTACTTCAAGAGTTCTATTTTAAATTGCAGGTTTACTGCCATTTCAAGTTATATCTAAATAGTTAATTTAAAGGAGCTTATCAGGCTATCTGTTATCAAATTAAATTTTTTCATTTTAAACACATAATAAAATTCTACTATTTGTATCGCTATCCTCTTGATGCCCTCTATATATTGTTCTTTAAAATCTTTTACAATAGTTAAAACACACACCTGATGAACGCAATGACCTATCAATTAATTCAACTTGATGACCCGATGCAGAATGTTAGCTGCCCTTATTGCCAGCAGCATATTATTGACTGGCAGCAGGAACAATATATACAGCCTTGTCAACACACTTTATTTATAGCGATGGATTTGGGCTTTGAGTTTATTGCTGATCATTTTGAAGCCAAAATGTCTCGAACAGTAGATATAATTCATGAAGACCCAGAAATGAATATCTTTCAGGAAATTACTGCTACGGACTGGCCTGATTTAATCGTTTATAAAGCTGATCTTGGTGTAGAAGGGCTTTATCGTTATATTGGTTTATCTCAAGTGGCTTAAATAAAGCTAACGGTTTAATCTGTCCGGGTTTCCTGTTCAAGCCATTGAATAAATTTATGAATTAATGGGTTAGGCTGCTGCTGGGAATATACAAAATAATAGGAACGGGCACCTTTGAGTTTAATATCAGAAGCAATAACCAGCTCACCCGAACCGAATTCTTTTTCTAGTAGCATCTGTGGAATTAACGCAACGCCCATATGATGAGACGCCGCTACAGCCAGCATTGAAAACAGTTCATGTCGCTGACCTTCCATAGCATAAGGATAATCTGCTCCAGCAACTTCAAACCATTCTTTCCAGATGTATGGCCGGGTTGTCTGTTGCAACAGGGGCAGGCTGGCAATTTGCTTGACGGAAAGTGTGCCTTGAAATGGGCCGGATACAGGCTTGAGTTCTGGGAAATTCCGGTAAATCAGGTCTGGTGAACATACTGCAACTACATCTTCATGCATCAGGTAATGCGCTTGTGTACCCGGCCAGTTTTGTACCTGTGTTTCGGTTCCTGCATAAATAGCAGCATCAAAAATATGGTCACTAAATAAAAATGGTTTGGTACTGGTTTCCAGATGTACATTAATTTCAGGATAAAGAGTATTAAAGCGATGTAGGCGAGGTACCAGCCAGCGTGTAGCAAACGTTGGTACAACTCCTAGTTTGAGTGTTCCGCCTAAGCCTTTATGCGACATCAGGTCCAGAGTACTTTGTTCCAGACTGAGTAGATGAGTGCGGATATCTTTATAGTACTGTTCACCTGCATGCGTTAACTCAACTCCATGTCTTGTCCGGTTAAATAATGGAAGATCCAGATATTCTTCAAGTTGCTGGATCTGACGTGAAACTGCACTCTGCGTGACAGAAAGTTCTTGTGCAGCATGAGTATAACTACGATGCTTGGCTGCTGCTTCAAAGCAGATGAGTGTCTGTAATGAAGGAATCATTCTGCGCATAAAATTCTCCCGAAGAGCGAGATAAAATAAAAAGTTCCTAGCCAGTCTGTAATTTTTGCCAAGACTTGAGCTATCAGGGTAATTACTCTTCTTATCTGTAAAAAAAACTTCTCTGTACACGACAAATTTCACAGAACCCTTATCCTATCAGGGTTCTGCCTTCTTAAAATTGCCAAAATTTCCTTAAACTCTTCTTTTTTCCCAAAACCAATTAAACGCTGAATCGCCATTTGAACATAGTCTAAACCATAGCGAAATAAACTCATTGAGAGTCGTCCATGCTTCTTTATTTTTATCGCTTTTTTTTGATCATGTTGCCATTCACCCGTTAAGTAACACCAACAGAAGCTTATAGCTAACACCGCAATCAATTTTTTCACTCGTCTAGGGTCTGTCAAGCGCGTATTTTCAAGATTAAACCCGCGTCCTTTGAGAC
>NZ_JIBB01000052.1:0-13728 GCF_000620525.1 Acinetobacter sp. UNC436CL71CviS28 | reverse complement strand
GAGACCATAAACAACGGATCGCTTCAACAATAAATTTCCAGAGGATTGAATCGATTTTGAGTTTTCTGTGACCACGTCTACGTCTAGCGAAGGTGTTATCAGAAGCATATCGAGCTTGATAAACGTCATTGATGCTATTTCTTTTAAGCTCACGATAGATCGTACTAGGATGTCTTTTAATGAGTTCAGCAAATTTTCTGGCTGAAAAGCCTTCTTTTCTTGACTCAAGCATTAATGCAGTACGATCTTCAAAGTTAAGATGATGGTATGACAATTTTATATACTCCATAAACCCTTTAAATTAATTAGGTGGTTTATGTCGCACTTCAAGTTTTACTCTGCCCAATAAAAATATCAATTCACCTGACTTACACTTTTAATGTGAAAAGATGCATAAGCTTACTTGAACATTAACTCTTTCACTTACAAGCTAATTCTGAACTTTCTATTTAAATTAATACTAGCGTTTTCTCAGGATAAATTTATGAAAATTCTTATGGTTTTGACATCTCATAGTGCTTTAGGTAATACAGGTAAAAAAACTGGTTTCTGGTTAGAAGAATTTGCAGCTCCTTATTATGTCTTTAAAGATGCTGGAGCAGACATCACGCTTGCTTCACCAGCAGGCGGTCAACCTCCTTTGGACCCAAAAAGTGATGAGCCAGATGCACAAACTGAAGCCACTCAGCGTTTTAAAGCAGATCAGGAAGCACAACAGGCTCTGGCAAATACACATATTCTGGCGGAAGTACAACCTGAACAGTTTGATGCAGTCTTTTATCCAGGTGGTCATGGCCCACTCTGGGACCTGAGCAATGATCAGAATTCCTTAAATATTCTGCAGTATTTTGATCAGGCACAAAAACCAATGGCGTTAGTCTGTCATGCTCCAGCTGTGCTTAAAAATTTGACTTCAAATGGTCAAAGCTTTGTAAAAGGTAAAAAAGTGACGGGATTTTCAAATAGTGAAGAAGATGCTGTAGGCTTAACTGAGGTCGTACCCTTCCTTATAGAAGATGAGTTTAAAGCTCAGGGTGCGTTATATGAAAAAGGTCCAGACTGGCAATCTTTTGTGCTGGTTGAGGGGCAACTCATTACTGGACAAAATCCGGGTAGTTCTGAAGAAGCTGCTGTAAAATTACTAGAGTTGTTAAAACTAGAAAAAGCTTAAAACAACTTAGGCTATTTAGATATCAAAATAATTCTAGCTGTTCAAGTATCAGTTAGAATTTATATAATTTAGTATCGAAATCAAAAAAGTTGTCATAGCTATTTTCTTAGATTAGCTTTATTAATAAGCAGGCTAAGCTTGAAAGAAACTGAGCAATTCTATATATAAATAATATTATTATTCAAATTCACTTAAAACTTTTTCTGCAAACCACCGTGGGACTTCCAGTAATTCTGGGTTAACACGAAGTTTTTCCGCATTTTCTACTTCTGCAATAAATGCAGCTTTTTGTCCATTTGAAGAATTATCAAAAATATAGGTGCGGTCTGAAGCTTCTATAGCCTGCATCAGCAGATCCATACTCCGGTAGTAACGCTCACGGATTTTAATTTCAGGCACTGGATGCCCACCTTGGCTTACGCGATATTCAACTCTGGCAATATTAATATCAGGGTCAATTGTTGAGACATAATAAAGATAAGTGCGAAAACCCTGTTTTTGAGCTTCACGCAAGAACTCGATCTTACTGATATGTGACATGACTGTTTCAAAAGTAAAGCTTACTTTGAGTTCGATAAACTTTAAACGTATGAAGTCAATAATACGGGCAGCCAGGTAAGAGTCCACCTCATCTGGCTGGAAGATAATATTTTCATCTGGCTCTAGAATTGGAGAGGTACTAAGTAAGGGCCCGTTTTTACGCTTCTTGGTCTGTAAAAACTCAATAAGCTCTACTGCTTTTAAAGCTTGATGATAGCTCTTGAGATTACATCGACAGGTTTCTTTAAGCTCTTTTTCCAGCTCATCTGCATTTAAATAAGCCCCAATATAATGGGGCAATAAATATTCTTTAATCGTACTTTTACCGGAACCATTTGGACCGGCAAACATTCTGATTCTAGGTTGAGGCATATTTAAATAGCCGTTTCCTGTTTTTTACGACGTTTCATTACCTGACGCTGCTGCGGCTGTATAGACTGATATGCATGTCCAGTATCTTTTAGAAAGACTTTTTCACCATCTGGCAAGTGTTTAACCAGTTTATGCTGCTCTGTATAAACGACTTCAGAAGAAGCACATGCCTGTTCAAATGCATTTCGAAATGCCTGTATTGCAAGTTTAGGAATCATTGCTTCCTCATGCATGGACATATTCATCATTGTAAGTGCTGACATTGATTCACCTCTGCGCCAATCTGTACGCATTTAGTTCATCTTATCACAAAGCTGAATTTTGTCTATTTTTACAGCTCACCATTTTAAATCTTATCTATTTATAGATGAATCAGCTGCCGGTTATCCTCAATAATATTTAACCATGCTCGAGTGGCAGCTGACATACTGACAGTAGAGTCCCAAGCCATGCTTAAAGTCCAGTTTAAAGAGGGCTCTTGTAAAATAGATATATTAAATTTAGCAGGATCAAGCTTATTACAATAAAGCTCAGGTAATAACGCGACACCCATACCTGACTCGACCATCTTCGCAATAAAATCCCACTGGCTACTTTTACAGATTACATGAGGTACGAAACCTGCCTGATGTGCAGCTTCAGTAATCATATTATTTAAACTAAAACTGTCATCGTAAAAAAGGAAATCTTCGGTTTTAAGCTCTGCAAGCCTGACTGTAGTCCTGCCCTTCCATATCGAGTTGCTCACGGAGAGTAAGCATAAGGAAGAATTAACCACCGGGATTGAATTAAATACCGGTTTCAATTCACCTAACAATATACCGACATCAACTGTTTTAGCTAAAATTGCCTGTTCTATACCATTTGCACCTACTTCTAGAAAATTCAGCTCAATTTCTGGATATTTTTGATGAAACAATGCAATAAGTGAGCTGAACAATACAGACCCTAAAGGCGGCAAGCCAAGAGTCAGCTTACCTTTCTGTAAAGATTGGATCTGCTGAATAGTATCAGTTATTTTTTTCTGTTCATCCAGAATAATTAAAGCATGCTGATAAATCTGCTCTCCAAGATACGTTAGTCTGATGTCACGTTTGCGGCCGGCTTTACCCTTCTTGAATAGCTCGCAGCCTAATTCGCTTTCAAGTTGGCCACTCGCTTTACTTACCGCAGGCTGAGTAAGAAAAAGCCGTTCAGCTGCCTGACTAAACCCTTGAGAACGCACAATTTCAACAAAAATTTTTAAAGCTTTAAACTCCATAAATAAATTATTCCAAATAGATATAATCATTTTTATATTATTCATAATTTAATATAAAAATTATATTTAAAATAGCGTAGAGCTTTTATTTTTATTTAAATTATGGACACCATCATGCGGTTACGGCTTTTCTATTCCTTAAAACTACTCATCCAGATTGGACTGTTATTTGTATTTTGGGGTATAGGATACTTACTGCAAAAGGTATTAAATTTACCGATCTCTGCAGCGGTGCTCGGGCTGATAATTACTCTGCTGGCTCTAGCAAGTGGAGTATTTAAACTTGAATGGATTAAAAAAGGTTCGGATTTTATTTTAAATGAACTGGTCCTGTTCTTTATTCCCTGTGTTATTGGTGTGATGAATTATAAGACACTCTTGCTTAATCAGGGGTGGCAGTTAATTGTAAGTGTCCTATTAGGTACTATTTGCGTTATGATAGTTACCGCCTATAGTATTTACCTAGGCTTTAAATTTGAACATTATTTAAAAGCTAAAAGACAGGTGCCAACTGATCATGCTGGAGAAAAAGCATGAGTACTACAGTTCTGGCTTATTTACTATTATTGCTGACCTTAGTCAGTTATTACTTTGCTAAAAGACTGTATCAGCAGTTTCCTTATTTACTATTATCTCCAGCTTTTTTTGTACCAATCGTACTGGTCACTGGAATGGTTTATTTTCATATTCCTTATACAACCTATATGCAGGAGAGTCGCTGGCTGGTATGGATGCTAGGCCCGGCCACTGTTGCTTTTGCCATACCGATTTATGAATACCGTAACATTATACGCGAACATTTATTTTCAATCAGTTTAGGGGTATTTGCGGGAATGTTAGCTGGTATTTTAAGTGCTTTCTATCTGGCAAGATTATTCAAGTTTGATGATGCTACCACTTATAGTTTAATGTCACGTTCTATTTCTACTCCGTTTGCCATAGAACTTACTGAACACGTAGGCGGTTCAGTAGAACTGGTCATTTTATTTACCATGATGACAGGCGTTGCGGGAATGCTGTGTGGTGATCTAGTTTTGATCGCATTAAAACTCAAGTCCCATTTTGCACATGGCGCGGCTTTAGGCAATGCTGCACATGGTTTTGGTACTACCAAGGCTTATATGCGTCACCGTGAAGAAGGTGTAGTAGCCAGTCTGACTATGGTTTTAGCTGGCGTATTTATGGTGCTTGCCGGACCCTTTCTAATTCGGCTTATTTTGCGCTTAACAGGTTAAACCAAAGCTGGCAGATAAAATACAGACAATGCACATGTTAATAAAATTGTGGTTTCACTTATTTCGATAGCTGCTCCTACAGTATCTCCAGTAATACCCCCGATGCGCTGAATAAATTTAAATCTTAAATAAAGCAGAGTGACGATTCCGCTTGCAAGTCCAATTGATCCGGCAAGACTTAAATAACACGAAAGAAAAGTAGTGATAATCAATATACTAAAAGCTATAGTGCGAGGTAAATATTCAGTTATAGCTGAACCCAAACCGGACTTACGTACATATGGAGTCGTCAAGAACAGAAACAATGGCGCTAAACGGCCCAAGAGTGGGATTAAAATAATCAAATCATATTGATGCATTTCAATCAGCAAATATAAAGCAGCTAGCTTTAATAAACTGATTAATATCAGGCTTAACACGCCAATTGGACCACAATTTGGGTCTTTCATAATGTTTAAAGTTCGTTCTGGGTCACCAAAACCGCCAACCCAGGCATCAGCAGTATCTGCGAGTCCATCCAGATGTAAACCACCTGTGAGCCAAATCCATATAACTAGAATAAAAGTAGCTAGCACTAAACTGGGTAAGGCCTGTAAAACCAAAGTCAAGGCAAAAAGCAGGCCACCGATCATCAACCCAACCAGTGGATAAAACAGTAAGGATTCCGCATTCTGCTTTAGACTGGGCATCTGTTTTAATTTAATTGGAAAGACCGTCAAAAACTGTAAAGCAATCATTAAGCGAATCATTTTTCAGATGCTTCCAGTGCATATGATTGGGGATTATGCGGGTTTAAGTACAAAGTATGGAGCTGGCCTAATTCAGCCGGTATTTTTAAAAGATGATCTGGTGACTGATCTAAAGCCAGACATTTCATCAATTTAATTACGCCTCCATGACAAATAACCAGTACCTGTCGCCAGTTATTTTCTAACATTTGCTGATGAATAAGCTGGAAAGCCCGTTGAATACGATATTGAAATTCATGTAATGGCTCAGCTTCAGGCGGTGTATAAAATGAAGGTTTCTCCCAGAAACTGGCTAAGAGTTCAGGTTCACGTTGATAAATCTCTTCAGTACTGCATCCCTCCCATTGTCCAAAATTCATTTCTTTAAGGTCAGAATTGAGAATTAAGGGTAATTTCAGCTGTTGTGAGAGCTGTCTGGCAAAGTGTGAACAACGTATAAGTGTAGAGCTATAAATAGCCTGCCACTGAACCGGTTGTTGTAATTTTTCTAGAACTGCAAGCTGCATCTGCTGCCAACCTTCAGGTGTAAGTGCATCGTCAGTATAGCCACGTAAAGTATGTCCCAACTCAGTCTGACCATGGCGCAAAAGGTCTAGCTGTAACATCTAAACTTTTTCACCAATTACTGCTGCTTCGGCAAAAGTCGCCATTTGATTATGTAAAGCGCAAGCTAATTTAATTATACCTAAGGCAGCACCAGCGCCGCTGGCTTCCCCCAACCGCAAGTTCAATTTTAAAAGTGGCTGGGCTTGAAGTTCAGCAAGTATACGCTGGTGGCCATACTCAGCGGACTGATGTCCAAATAGCATCCAATGCCACACTGCTGAATTCAAACGTACAGCACATAATGCAGATACTGAGCTGATAAAACCATCAACTATTATAGGTAAGCCAAGTTGTGCACAGCGTATATAAGCTCCTGTCATCGCTGCGAGCTCTAAACCACCTACAGCACTAAGAATTTTAAAAGCATCTGATCCTGCATAACTTTTATGTAGCTCAATAGCCTGATCAATAACCTGCTTTTTATGAGATAACTGCTCTTGCCGAATACCCGTCCCTACACCTGTTAATTTCTCTGCAGGTTCATTCAATAATAGACATGCTACAGCTGAAGCAGAACAAGTATTTCCAATCCCCATTTCCCCGGCAACAAAGAGTGAAGCTTGCTCTGCCACAGCCTCCTCTACACTTTTTGCACCAAGTTCCATTGCCTGTTTACACTGCTCTTCGGTCATGGCAGTTTGTGTGGCAAAGTTAGCAGTTCCTGGCGCAATACAGTGACGTTCAACGCCAGGATAATGATAAGGTTCCCCAACTGAACCGCAGTCAATTACTTTCAACTTGGCATTGTATTCTTTGGCAATAACGCTGATACACGCCCCACCTGTCATAAAATTTTGCAGCATTTGGCGGGTAACAGCTTGAGGATAAGCAGAAATATTCTCTTCCATCACTCCATGATCACCAGCAAAAATTGTAATCCATGGGTAGTTAATCTCTGGACGTTCATTACCCTGCAGGGCAGCTAAACGGACAGCAACCTGCTCCAGTTCTCCAAGAGAACCGGACGGTTTAGTCAGTTGCGACTGTCGTAGTTCAGCCAGTATTTTTATTTCTGTATCTGGCTGCTTACAAGGTTCTAACCACCAGTTCATTATTTTTCCTCTTTGAGTATTATGGGGAATCCAGCTACACAAAACACTACTTTTTGTGCGATTTGTCCAATCTGCTGGTGCAAACGTCCAGATTCATCTATAAATTTACGGCTGATGTTCCCCATCGGCACCACACCAAGACCTGTTTCATTACTCACCAAAATAATCTCGGACTTCAGATTTGGTAAAATAGTTAACAGCTTTTGACACTGACTCATCTGCAGTTCTGAAGCATCCTGTAACAACAGATTACTCATCCACAGGGTCAGGCAGTCAATCAGAATAAGTTGATTTTGAGCATCAATTTCTTGTAATTTTTCTGAAAGATATAAAGGCTCTTCAATTACTTGCCATTCTCGTGGCCGTGATTCCTGATGGTGCAAGATTCTCTCTTGCATTTCTTCATCAAGTGGCTGTGCAGTAGCAATATAAATAACATTTAGCCCGCTCTCTAGAGCTATTTTTTCTGCCAGCCTGCTTTTACCTGAACGGGCGCCTCCTAAAATGAGCTGTAACATATATGACCTAACTTAAAAGTAGTATGAGGATATAAAGGGCCTTGCAGAACTTTTGCCTGATAAGTTCCAAATATTAATTTAGATATATTTAAATTAAACCGATCTACTTTAAACTTCCTAATTCGATCCCATACTTGTTTTGCCGGAAAGGCATCACGATATAAACCTAATGTAATATGTGGATAATATTCTAAAGAAGCAATTTCTGGACAATTTAAATTTAAAGTTTGTCTTAACTGGCTAAGCCATTTTCCAGAATCTTCTATATCAATAAATAAAGCTGTTTCAAAACTATTTAATAGACCTGTTTTTAAACTGAATACAGGAGGTGAAAGTCTTTGTAGCTGTTGTAATTGTTGTCGAAATTGCACTGCACTAAAATCATCATCATAAAGTGCTACTGAATCATTCATTTTAAAGCCGCATATAAACAGTGTAATATGAAACTGGCGTTGGTTAGGCTCAAGCAGCAAATCCCGAAAAGATTCACGAATATTTTTTAAATTGGCTACTACTTCTGGATCAGTAATCTCGATATACCAGAGTCCGTATTCCTGGCGGCCATGATGCCATTCGGGATAGTTCCGTGTAATGGTAGGAACCGTATATAAATCAGGCTTCAAAAACACGTTAGTTACACATCTATTACAACCCTGCTATTAAAGCATTTAATCATCAATTTTGCTTGGGTGAAATTTATGAAATAAGCTTTTCTCACTCACTATTTCAACAGCTTTTAAATATAAAATAAAAAAGTCACTATAATGTTCAAGTTAGCTCAGGCTGTGCATGTGAATCTTAATTCAAAAAGATTCCTCCATTCTGTCTGCTATTATTTGATCAACTCATGTCTATAAAAAGGAATAAGATGACAACACCGTATATTATTATTGGCTGTCCCACGACTAGTGGCGGTCGGGTAATTTCTTGGAACAGTATATTCCTGATTGATGGCTTTGCTATCGCATGTGCTGGTGATAAAGCAACTTACCCCAAACATAAAACAGTTACTACGATTATATTTGGTGATCCACACATGCAAATCTTTGGTAAAGCTGCCGCACGAGTCAATGATTCTTTATTATGTGATTGAAATTATTAACTACACAAGATTTAGTTGTTCAGGAAAATGGCAGTGGATCCGTATCTTCTGCTGCTAAGTCAGCAACAGCTACAAGGTCACAGCAGCAATCAAGCCCAGATAGCTTTGTTAACGATGAATCTGAGAACTACTGCATTGAAGATTCAAAGACTGAAATTGTTGAGTTCAAGAATTTGTTACCTCCATACAATCAAGACAAGTCAAATCTATTCGGCGTTGTTGTGCAAGCACTTTCTGATGCTTGTTCTTTTGAGGTATCGCATAAAATTGAAAAAAGGCAACTCTAAACGAAAAACAGTTAGCCGAAAAGCCAAACAATCTTGCAAGACTTACATTTAGATGTCAGCTACTTACTTTGCAAAATAAAAGCAGCGACGTGATTAGTAAGTGTTACGACACAGCGGCTGAAGCTACAAAAGTTGAATTAGATAAGCCTGAGAACAAGAGGGATCCGTACTATAGACGAGCTGAATTTTCATACTTTCTCGTAAAATATAAAAGTGGGTATCCAGAATGCAAAGAGAAAATGCAAAAACTGATTGCTGATACTCAAGACCAAGAATTAAAGTCACAGTTGCAAATTGTACATGACAACGAAGTTGTTCAGTAAAAAAGAGCTCTGATTTCTCAAGGCTTTTTAATTTTTAGTTGATGAGAGCAAGTTCAGCTTCATGAGAGTACATACCTACTGAAATCGGCTTTTAACTCTCAAGCTGTTTGAGATTCACCTTTTTTACTTTAACCATAATAAAATCTATGAATCCGGCGGGCTATAATTCAACATTAAAACTTCATCCTCAATGGCATCGATCAAGGGTCTCCCTGTTATTTTAATCAAGATACTGTGTTCGTTCAAATGAAAGTCAAAACGCCAGTATTTGGTAGATTTAAAGTGAAAAATTTTCAAATTTGATTTCTAAAATATTCAGAATCCGCTCAGTTTTTCTTGGTATTCAAGATATTTTTCAGTTACCTTAGGTAAAGACTTTGCACTTGATACCCTTTTTAATGGCTTCTTTTTAGTTAGAATTTTTTACTGGTCTATATTCATAACTCTCACCTATTAAAAAAACCCTTCGGAGGAAGTGATCTTCTAAATATAGTTTTTCTGATAGTTTCGAATTTTCTTTAAACTTGTCTACTTATTATCGGTGCAATAAAATTCAGTTAAACTTATGATTTTATTAATATGGAAGAGTTAGTAATATTTATTATTGTATTAGGTTTATCCTTCTACTTTAGAAACCATCCTTCCGATGGTATTGGTCACTATATTTTATATATTCTGATCGCAACTATACTCACAATTATTTATCGTGCTTTAAGATATGCAAGTTAACTTGTTAGATTTTTTAATATTTTATTTATTAAAGAAGCCGCCTTATAGTAGTCCTTCGTTAAAAAACCAATCACTCGAAATATTTTTCAACTCGCACTCTTACTGCTGGATCCACATCAGCGTCCAGATAAAAACACTGCCTATATTTTTCAATAAGGTAATGAATAACTTTTTGCTTATCCGGTACTCTATGTTTTAACATTATTTGTGCAGCAATAGTAATCAGATTATTCGACTGCCTCATTAGCGTTAATAATATTTCACCTTTAAAGCCCATTATATCCCGGGTAAAGGATTGTTTTCCTGTATGAACAAAAGAGTTAAGCTGCTTAAGATGATACTTTTTAAAATTACTAATCTGATAATTAGATGCAATAAATAATAACCAATAAGCTCTCACTACCGCTTCATACTGCGCCCTTAAAAGCGCCCTCGCCTAGATAGGCTACCCCATCGACAAAAGGCGATTCACACCGACTCCATGCTCGAAAGAGATATAAATACACTGCTCAACAAGTTCTAAGCGCGGCCCACAATTCAATACATCGCTTTTTATAATTTCATGTTGCAGCTCAGCGATCATTTCTAGAGAAGTTCAAAAAGTTCTTCAGATTTCATTTATCAATAGATAGTTTTTTAAAGATTAGTAATAATAATGATATAGCAGAAAAAAATTATCAGTGCACTATATTTACTCATTTCCCCCCCCTAAAGGAGGCTTTTAGCTATTCTTACAATTACAGGCCGTGTTATATTTTCTAAAAAATAGAGTTTAAAATGCCTAGTTTAATTTCAATTATTTTTATAATTATTGCATATATTATTTATCGTTATTGCCTCAATAATCCAACCAATGGAATTGTTGAGTACTGTGCATATCTTTTTCTAATTATACTTTTCGCAATTAGTACACGTTCGACTGATTTTCTTTTTAAGGTATTACACTCCCATTGATTCAAAAAGTACTAAGCACTCTCACATTTTATAAAAAAACCGCACTAACTTTAGTCAATGCGGATTTTGATTCTTACCAACTTAAATAGCGCTATTCAACTTTTTTCCAGAAAGTGACATATAGCTTGAACTCAGATTTTATTAATAATGCACTAATGAAAAATGCAGCCCCAACAATTAGAAACATTACATCAATATTCAATAACCCCACCAATTCAAGGATAATTCCAAAAATGCACAGTGCATAAAAAATAACTACGCCTAATTTTTCTTTCATTTGCTTCACCAGGAGAAAATTTGCTTTCTGCAAATTTGAAGTAGCATATTTACATCAAAAACCCTACAAATGGAATAGACCAATAAGTCTATCCGATATGTAAAGCGACTGTCCCTTATAGCCCTAAAAAGCTTATCGGACTTATAGAAGTAGAAGCTGCGGCTGGTCTGGAGGCCAAAGAAGCTGTTATGGCCAAAAATGAACTGATTGCTCATATAAACGTATGTATCTTAAAAATCAGGATGATGCAGCACGTAAGCAGCTATTTGAGGATAGCAAGGGGATTGAACTAATATCAACTCCGCCCCCTGGCTGTCTTTGGCTGCAAGATGGATCACATCTTTACCAATGTGGGTCTGTTTGAAATTGAAGCATTGCTGACTAATACAAAATTTAAGGAGACCATATGGAGAAATCAAGTCTAAAATAAAGGAGGCCTCATGATGCGAACTGAATCTAAAAATAGTTGGCTTCAAGCCATCTTTAATGAGATGCAAGAATTTAAAAAAGAAATCAAGCATCAAAGTGAAAGACGTATTGGTCGTGCAGAGTTCTCCAAATTATTAAATCTAGGGTCCGAAATACTAAATACACGAATTAGAGCAAGAAGATATAAAAAACCTTATAAAGATGGAAGGAAAAGGTTCTGGTTCTACTCTTATGTTCAGTTTGTGATTCTTGATGTAGAATCAAATCATAAAGTCGCTTAATGCGGCTTTTATCTTTTTTATATGATCTGCATAAGTGAGTAACAATGTGAGTTAGACTTCAATATATCTTCAAATTAATAAGCTGAAATAAAGTGATTATTCATCAATAATATCAGCAAATTTAGCACCCAAAACCTGCGCTAGGTCATTAGGTTTAATCCCTATATCCAGCCCTCTTTTCCCACCACTTACATACATACATTCAAGTTCTGTAGCACTAATAGAGATAACTGTTTTTAATCTTTTTTTCTGACCAACGGGACTAATCCCACCTACTAAATAACCAGTTAGGCGTTCGGCATCTTTAGGGTCTGCCATATGTAGTTTTTTAGCTCCTACTACTGTAGCTATTTTCTTTAAGCTTAATTGATGGGCTACTGGTAAAACTGCGACATAATAATTTTTATCATCGGTGACTAATAATGTTTTAAATACTTCTTTAACTTTCAAGCCCAGTTTTTGTGCTGCTTCTAATCCAAAATTTTTAGTATGAGGATCATGCTCATATTCATGAATACTAAAATCAATTTTATTTACTTTTAATAGTCTACATGCAGGCGTCATTTTTTATTACCTTTAAATCAGTATATTTTATATTTTTATATTTAAAAATCCAGATTAGCTTAGGCTATTTTTAATATCTAATAATATATGAAAAATGTAGTAAAAAGTATAGGGTGCTTGACTGCCCTTATACTGCATCTTAATATGTTTTTCTATAAGTTTTTCTATAGTCGGTTATACATTTTGATTTTGATCAATTCTTCAAATGCACAATCTTTTAATAAAAAAAAATTTCTTATAAAAAACTTAATTATAATTACGAGCATTGTAATTATTAGTGGCTGTTCCTCCTTGGGAGGAGGCTCAGTTGCTAAACGTTCAGCCAAGTTAGCTATGGGCATACAAAAAGCTTATACGGTTGAAGCTGAAACAGCCAATCGGTTATCGCCTATTATTGTAGAAAGTGCAGATAAGTATGCAATCGATCCTTTACTTTTAGCAGCTATGATCCGTCAAGAGTCAAGCTATCGTAATTATACAATCTCACCAGCTGGTGCAATTGGTTTGACACAGGTTATTCCAAGATACTGGCAACAAAGTTGCCCTGGTGATCTTTTTGAAGAATATAATAATATCAATTGCGGTAGCTATGTTCTAGCAAACTACAATCAGGCAGCGGGAAGCTGGAAAAAGGCACTTGCTTATTATAACGTAGGCCCAACAGGTTATAACTCCAGTTGGAAAATGCGCCGTCAAGGAAAAAAGTATGCGAAACAAGTAAAGCAACATCAGAAAAATCTGAAGCAGGCTTTATAAGAGAAGCTTAATCTATATTTAAGTAATCACTTAAACAGTTTTGATAATAATTATATATTTGAAAAGTATAGATGCTTTTTAGGGGATTAAGAAAATTGATAAAGCGAATATTAGCTGCATACTCTTATTTATATAAATTATGTTATTCTGAATAATCGTGTTATTGCTTATCTATAGAAAAAATATCAACTTCGATAATACAAAAATTTAAATTCTTTTTAAGCCTTATTAAGGCTCTTGCATTTCATCATATATACAAATCAACATCTAGCAGCATCGCGATGGCTAACTTCCCCTCTATTCCAGAATCAAAGCATAAAAAAAGCCCCCTCATGTGAGGGGGCTTTTTGGAATAATGAGCTGGCGATGACTTACTCTCACATGGGTAACCCCACACTACCATCAGCGCTAAGAGGTTTCACTTCTGAGTTCGGGAAGGGATCAGGTGGTTCACTCTTGCTATGGTCGCCAGCACAACTGTTGATGGACTTGTTCGGGTCTGATTTAACTGCGGTGCAGTAT
>NZ_JIBB01000051.1:0-15275 GCF_000620525.1 Acinetobacter sp. UNC436CL71CviS28 | reverse complement strand
TACTTCCGTAGAGACTTTATTAAAAATCTTGAAATTAAACATACAGGTGCTCTTCATCAATATTGTAGCGGCCCGACTACAACAAACACCTGCCTCAGCTTAGCTGGACACCCTTTCCAAAAACATTATAGCAGAAGTAAAAAAATCAAGTTTTACTCAACTAAAGAAAAGAAGCTTCAAAATTACGTAATTTAATAATCAAGGCTGTTGAATTATTTAATCATTTTTTTGATAATAGCAATTAAAGGAGATGGCTATCCTCCTTCTACAAACCGCCAATTCTGGCTGATGATACCTACGTTTCCCTCAAGCAGGGTACGTAGGTGCGTGCTCTGCTTTTACAAAATGGAGCTACGCTATGTTTTCCCGTCATAAAATTCTTTATTTATATATCTTTTGCTGCTCATAACTAGGAGCAGACATGTATCTTTCTCTTTTATCAATTGCTCTCGGTTCTGTAATCGGTGCCTGGCTTCGTTGGGGCATCAGTCTGAGATTTAATAGAGTCTTTGAAAATATCCCCTTTGGAACAGTGATTGTTAACTTAACTGGTGCTTTTATTATCGGATTAGCTGTATCCTTTTTTTCAAATAGCTCAATTAGTCCTAATTACAAATTATTTGTTGTGACAGGCTTCTGCGGTGCTTTAACGACATTTTCAACATTTTCAGTTGAAATTGTTGAGTTTCTACAAGCTTCAAAGCTTGAATATGCTATCTCAACAATAGCCATTCATGTAATTGGTTCACTGATCTTTACTGTACTAGGAATACTTTCCTATCAATTTTTCACAAATCATTAATAATCCAAATATTAGAAGGTAAAACAATGAGTTTTAAAAATGTTAAAGCAGGTATTAATCCGCCAGATGACTTTAATAGCATCATCGAAATTCCGGCAAATGCTAAACCCATCAAGTATGAAGTGAATAAAGAATATGATGCATTATTAGTTGATCGTTTCCTAAGTACAGCAATGTCTTATCCTTCTAATTACGGTTATATCCCTCAAACATTAAGCGAGGATGGTGATCCATTAGATGTATTTGTAATAGCTCCACATGCGGTTGCTGTAGGCTCAGTAATTCGAAGCCGCCCTATTGGAGTTATGTATATGGAAGATGAAGCCGGGATTGATGCAAAGATCATTGCTGTACCTCATTCTAAGCTCACACCTCTATATAACAATGTTAAAGATCTGAGCGACCTTCCTCAGCTTCAATTAGATCAAATGAAACATTTCTTTGAACATTACAAGGACTTGGAAAAAGGTAAATGGATGAAATTTAATGGCTGGGGCAAGATAGAAGAAGCCAGACAAGAGATTCTAAAATCTATCCAAGCATATAAATAATTTAGATACAAAGGGCCTCAAATCTGAGGTCTTTTTTGTCCATTTAACATAATGGCTGTTATACGAAATTTGAGAAAAAACATTGATAAAGTACTACTATGTAGTATAATAAAATTACTACATAGTAGTAGATAGTATGGAAGCTTGATGTATACAATATGCGAAACATCTTTGTTCAGTAAGTTTTATTCAGACTATTGGACAGAAAAAGAATACAACGAGTTTAAAATTTTTCTTGCTTCCAATCCTGAAGTTGGTGATGTAGAACCTAACTCAGGAGGAATACGTAAAGTTCGTTGGGGATCTGGTAAGACAGGTAAAAGCGGTGGAGTCAGAGTAATCTATTACAACCGTCTAGCTAACGGACAAATATGGTTACTTACCATTTATGGGAAATCTGCTGTTGATCAACTCGATAAAAAAGTACTACGTGCTTTAGTGGAGAAGTTAAATGAATCACTCAAATGATATTGTAAGCCGTGATGCTGAACGAGATATTGGTGCTGAATTACTTATGGCAGTAGATGAAATGCTTGCCAATGCTCCAGTCAAAACTTATACCATTACTCAAACTGATGTCGCTTTAGCTCGCCAAAAATCAGAGTTAAGCCAACGTGAATTTGCCGAAACTTTAGGTGTATCTGTGCGTACTTTGGAAAGTTGGGAACAAGGTGTACGTAAACCATCTAAAGCTGCACAATCCTTAATTAAGCTGTTTATCAAAGATCCTTCTTTTGTTAGAGAAGCTCTTAGCTAATTAAAAAAATATAGTAAAAATGGGAGCTTAGGCTCCCATTTTTAGATTCGTATAACGCGTATTATGTTAATTTTAGGAAAACTACACTTAGTCAAATTACACTTAGTCAAATTAAGTGCCATGATTAATTTTAATTATACTTTGAAATGATATAACATTACATTTATTTTTAAATTATTACTCATCATGACTCGTACGTTTGATCGGTTACAAGCAATAGATGCTTTAAGAGGTTTAGTAATTCTAATTATGATGTTAGACCATGTTAGAGAAACATTTTACTTACATCATCAAGTCACAGATCCAATGCTTATACCTGATACTGAAGGATTCCTTTTTTTTAGCAGAACTTTAGCTCATTTATGTGCACCTGTTTTTGTTGTTTTAACTGGACTGTCAGCGTATTTATATCAGAGTAAATATAATAGCTTAACAATGACAAGGGAATTTTTACTAAAACGAGGGCTATTCCTTATATTTCTTGAATTAGTGATCATTAATTTTGCTTGGACAGGTAGATTTCCACCAGATGTTATTTATTTACAAGTGATCTGGGCTATTGGACTAAGTATGGTTGCTTTATCATTGTTGATAAATATATCCAAAAAATGGCTTTGGTCAATCAGTTTAATTATCATCTTTGGACATAATTTATTAGAGCAAGTTTCTTTTTCAAATATTCCTATTCTTCAGAATTTTTGGTTTGTTTTATATGAGAGAGGTTGGATTGAGCTAGGTGAAATTCGTCTAAGAACCTCTTATCCAGTCTTACCGTGGATTGGTATTATCACACTAGGATATTGTATTGGCGGTTATATATTTGATGCTAGTAAAAACAATCATCGTCGCAATATAGCTTTACTTACTACAGGTATATTGAGTATTGGTCTATTTTTTATTTTAAGACTAATAAATCTATATGGTGATCAGGAATGGACTGTTCAACAGAATTTTCTTGAAACAGGGATGAGTTTTTTCAACCTAACTAAATATCCACCATCATTGCTATTTACACTTTTTAATGTAGGAATTGGATTTATTCTTCTAGCATTGTTAAATAAAGTTGAAGATAAGAAATGGGTTAAACCCTTAATAGTATTTGGTTCAGTACCTATGTTTTTCTATATCGTACATTTATTTCTTCTTAAAGCATTATATGCAATTTCTGTAGGGATATGGGGAACAAATCAAGGTGCATATTTTGGAGTAAATACTGTAATAAGTTTATGGTTTATAACAATTATGCTAAGTATATTGCTTTATCCATTAATGCTTAAATTCTCAAATTTTAAGCATAAAAATAAGCAAATAAAATTGCTTAAATATTTATAAGTTAACTTATAAATTAATGTGGTTCCATTAATTAGACCACTCAAACCCATTTTATAAGTGATAAATCTGCTCAAAATGGGAGCTTAAAGCTCCCATTTTTGACTTCGTATAAGGTGTATTATGTTAATTTTAGAAAAACTAACATTCATGCCCCTAGTTCATTTATAGCAAATCAATACCGAAATGGTGCAATATAGCTGCCCATGCAAGAAAAAGAAGAATGGTCATTACGTAGCAAATGGCTAGAGATAGCCAAAATCCATAACGCTGATAAAGTATTGGGAATGCTAAAAACATAGGTAATGTCGGTACTACATACCAAAAGGTATACCAAGCATGATTTGAAATTTTCTGCGGGTCTTGATTCTCAAGTTTCATCCATATCAGCACAAGTATCGTTACGATAGGCAAGGCTGCAATCAATCCGCCTAGACGGTCACTACGTTTAGCAACTTCTGAAATAAGTATGACCATTCCAGCAGTTAGAGCGTACTTAGCAATAAGCCAGACCATGTGCATTTCCTAGATGAATAGATTTATAAAGTTCTATTTTACAAACTGCTAAGTTATAAGCATCTGTTGAATTTACTATTAAAGGATAGAAAAATCTTTTATGACTTTTACATATATTCTTATTAAAGGAAAACTATTTTTAATCCTTTAAAATTGTTATAAGATAAACAAAATTTGTTGATTTTATAACATGAAAATATCATTACTGATCTCATCACTTCCCAGTCAAAGCACAACCGCAAGAATGCGAATTTGGCGTTCATTAAAGTCAAATGGTGCAGCAACTTTAAGAGATGGTGTTTACCTCTTACCCGAAGCACATTCTGAAAAATTCGAGTCTGTTGTTCATGATCATCTTAATGAACATGGGCATGCCTATATCTTTCAGACTGAACCTCCTGCACATTTAGACCTTGCTCAACTTTTCGACAGAACTGGAGAATATGAAGAACTGAGAACTGAAATTTCACAAATACAAAATACGCTTGAGGAAAATAAGAAAAAAGAACATCTCAAACAGATTCGAAAATTAAGAAAAAACCTCAATTCACTGATAGAAATAGATTTTTTCCCAAATACTCATCAAAGCAAAACACTGAATGAACTCACCCGATTAGAACAAGTTATTGCCCGGTTAGGTGAATACGATGAACCCAATAATTTTGAACAGCAATTAAAAGTCCTATGCAAGCAAGATTTTCAAAATAAAATCTGGGCAACCAGAAAGCGTCCTTGGGTTGACCGTTTGGCATCGGCATGGATCATTCAGAAATTTGTAGACCCTCAGGCAAAATTTATTTGGTTAGAGCATCCCAATGATTGCCCCAAAGATACCTTAGGTTTTGATTTTGATGATGCCCAATTTACCCATATCAATCATCTAGTCACTTTTGAAGTGTTAATGCATAGCTTTGAATTACAAAACCCTGCTTTAAATAAAATCGCTGAAATTGTTCATTTTTTAGATGTTGGGGGAAATGAGCCTGCCGAAGCCTTAGGCATTGAAAAAATCTTGCAAGGCTTAAGAAGCACGATCACAGATGATGATCAATTACTCCATCTTTCAAACCATATTTTTGATGGCTTATATGCAGACTTTCAAAGGAATTTAACATGAATAATAAGCCATCTTTAATAGATGAAACAGAAATTGAATCTATCAGCTTTTGGCAAGCATTCAAATTTTGGTTAAAACTGGGATTCATTAGCTTTGGTGGCCCTGCCGGGCAAATCGCTGTTATGCACCAAGAGTTAGTTGAAGAAAAAAAATGGATTTCAGAACAGCGTTTTATGCACGCATTGAATTATTGCATGCTCTTACCCGGCCCCGAAGCTCAACAACTTGCAACTTATATTGGCTGGTTAATGCATAAAACCAAAGGTGGCATCGTTGCAGGGGTTTTATTTGTTCTACCTTCTCTTTTTATCCTCATTGGGCTGTCTTGGGTCTATGTGAAATATGGCGACGTCCCGATCATTGCCGGTTTGTTTTATGGCATTAAGCCCGCAGTTGCCGCAATTGTATTTCATGCCACGTATCGTATTGGCAGTCGTTCATTAAAGAATAAATTTCTATGGGCGATTGCAGTTATCGCTTTTCTTGCAATATTTATTTTTAATATTCCTTTCCCTTTAATCGTTTTATGTGCAGCGATATCGGGTTATTTGGTCGGTAAAAAGTATCCTGATTTATTTAAGCTAAATGCACATCAGTCCAGTCAAAAATCCTATGGACGTGCAATTATTGATGATGATACCCCTACACCTGAACATGCTGTTTTTAAATGGTCTCATCTGATCAAAATAACTGTAATTTCAGCACTTTTATGGGCAATTCCACTCATCTCTTTAACAGCAGTTTTGGGATGGAGTCATTCTTATACTCAACTGGCTTGGTTCTTTACTAAAGCTGCACTTCTGACATTTGGTGGTGCTTATGCTGTTCTGCCTTACGTTTATCAAGGCGCTGTCGGTTTTTATCACTGGCTCACCCCAACTCAAATGATCGATGGTTTAGCCCTAGGTGAAAGTACTCCCGGCCCATTGATCATGGTGGTGGCTTTTGTCGGCTTCTTAGCAGCTTATAACCATTCGCTGTTGGGTGCTGAACATCAATTTATTGCAGGTGCATTAGGTGCAATCATCGTCACGTGGTTTACTTTTATTTTCTCATTTTTCTTTATCTTAGCCGGAGCACCTGTTATAGAGTCCACACACAATCAAATTAAATTTACTGCCCCTTTAACCGTCATTACCGCTGCCGTGGTGGGCGTAATTTTAAATTTGGCACTCTTTTTATGTTACCACGTGCTTTGGCCACAGGGTTTTGAAGGGAATTTTGATTATATCTCTGCCATTATTGCAATTTTAGCTGTAGTCGCATTATTTAAATTTAATCAAAGTGTGCTCAGAGTCATCATCGGTTCTGCTTTAGTGGGTTTAACGATTAAAATTTTACTATAAAGAATGAACACTAGAGGTATGGATAAAAAATCTATGCTTCTTTTGACACGATTCAAGGTATCTTCTTTCATATAAAAAATTAAAGAATATTCCACTAAATCACTCCCCATTTAACATAATGGCGGTTATACGAAATTAGTAGTTTTTACGCGGAATTCCTAACGTATTCATCTTTTGTCTTATATCTTTATTTTTACCAATAGGTAAAATATATTCATAACTTACATCGAAAAGTAGGTAATTAAGAAAAAAATTACAGCGTTTTATAAGCCTTATAGTAACGGGAGAGACTATAGGGCTTTTTATTTATCTTAATATTCATATACCTAATGGATTTGCTTTTCAACTAGTTCCAATTTGTTTAATGCTTGCCGTTTTTTATGATCATTATTAATCTTTACAACTAGAGCTAAAATAAAAACCATCACTATAAAAACAAGGAAAATCAAATGCTTTTTCATCATTAATCCCTTCTTTTGATCTTTAAGAATGCCTTGTTCCTTTGTAAATAGATATGACATAAGGGAAGCACTGATACAAGCCTTTTTAAATGACTTTAGCAACTCGATAAACAGTTGCAACTCCACAATTCACTGCTTTGGCAATTTCTTCCTTAGTCATATTGCCAGCTGCTAGTAATTCTTTTATTCGTTTGTGCTTAGCCTCATTGGCTTTCTTACCTGTTGGCTTGTAACCCGAACGTGCCAGGCCCTGCTTAATACGTTCTATACGTTTCTCATTGTCTAGGCGAGCCATTGTTGCCAGGAGATCAATCAACATATTATTAATGAGTTCTAGGATTGAATGAGTAATGGTGTCACTGGTTTGAATCATTTGGTAGGTAGTAGGAAGATCTGCCACAATTAATCGAAGTCCTTTCTCCTGAATCCTGCGCTTCAGCTCTTGAAAATCTCGTTGGGTTAGGCGTGATAAGCGGTCAATACTTTCAACTAACAAGGTGTCACCTTGATTTGCTTCTGACAGCAGCTTATTCAATTCAGGTCGGTCTAACTTCGTACCACTATAGTTTTCCACGTACACAATGGTTTCACCCAAATTCAAGTTTTGGTTTAGATCCTGAAGAATCTGCAAAGCCCTTTTTGCATCTTGATCTTTAGTTGAAGCTCGTAGATAAATACGTGTATTCATTTCTATCATTTAATCTTAATTCTATTAGATTAATGATAACAACATCATTTAATTATTGCATTAAGTCTAATGATAGATATTGTATGCGATTTGGCTCGCTATCATTCAGCTATACTCTTTTGATAGAAAAAGCATGACTGAAAGCCATGCTTTGGGAGTTCGTATAATACGTATCATATTAATTTTGGAAAAATTAGATATTGATTGGGAGTGACTAAAGCTGTAGAGTTTCTTTTTAAGTGAGTCCCCAAAATGAAATTCCAATTTATATTTGAAAACTTTAAAGCTTTACCAAATGGAACAGATGCTTTCAAGCAGTTAAAAATTTTATGTGAGCAAGAAATTGGCAACAATAATAATTTAGATAATTCGGCCTTATTTCTTATTTATGGGTTTGCGAAGAACTACGTCTTATTGTACGAAGATCAAGAAGTTACTCCTGAATTTGCAAAAAAAGCAAAAAGCCAATTAATTGATTATATGTCTGAACTTAATATTGCTCTAATCAGTCAAGATTCTAATCTTATATTAGAAACTCTTAATAATATTTCAAAAAAATATTTTAAAAGTTCAAGAATATTTTAAATCTTAATAATCAATGAACAAGCTATCATTACAGGGGTTTTTGATTCCCCTTTTTGTCTCATTCTTTATGAGTGGCATTAACGCTATTCTAGGAGCTTTAAATGAAGATAAATTTTTATTATCAATTGTTTTTTCACAATAGATGATTAATTGGATTATTGCTTATCCATGTCTTTTGTTTCTTGTTCCTTTCTCAAAAAAGATCGTTTTAAAGCTTTTTTATCCTCAGTTGAAATAATGAATGTTATATGAAACGAGGACAATAGACCGTCGTTTTTCACTTTGCATAAGATATTCTACGTTAAGTAGCGGCTAAAAATGCCCTTGATCAAGGGCATTTCGTATAACGTGTATTATGTTAATTGTAGACTTTCTAAATAATTAAATTTGTACGACTTAGAAAACGCATTCAATAGTGCTTGAATAGATGCTGTAGCAATATCGGTATCAATTGCTATTCCCCAATACGCATGCCCTCTAGAGTCTATACAACGAATATAACTAATAGACCGACTACTACTCTGCTTTCCTAAAGTATGTTCTGAATACTCAGCAATCGTTATTTTACAAGGCCATTTCATATTTAAAGCATTGACTGATGCAGATAACAACCCATTTCCACAACCTACAAGATTGATAATCTCATCTTTTAACTCAATAGATATTTTAACTTCATAAATATCATCTTTTTTACTTGATTGATAATTTACAAGTTTAAAATCACAGCCCTCCACGCTGATTCCATATTCTTCTCTAAATACTGTCCAAATTTCAGCATGGGATAATTCTTTCTGATTATTATCTGTCAGCTTTTGCACGATTTGGCTAAAATCTTTTTGTAAATTTGGTGGTAAATCTATGCCATGATTCTGCTGTAATATCCATGCAGCACCGCTTTTACCCGACTGACTATTGACACGAATGACTGCCTCATAACTGCATCCTAAATCAACTGGATCTATAGGCAAATAAGGAACTTCCCAAAATGAATGATCTTGGGTACTTCTGGCTTGAAAACCTTTTTTAATCGCATCCTGATGGCTACCTGAAAAAGCAGTAAAAACCAACTCACCGACATAAGGATGCCGTGGATGAATAGGAAGTTCATTACATTCTTTCACGATTTCAGCCACTTTTTTAATATCGGAAAAATCAAGTTCGGGTGAAACACCTTGTGTGTACATATTCAAAGCAATGTTCACAAGATCTACATTTCCTGTACGTTCACCATTACCAAATAGACAACCCTCAACACGGTCTGCACCTGCGAGTAATGCAAGTTCAGCTGTAGCAACGCCTGTCCCTCTATCATTATGTGGATGCACACTAATACAGACCTGATTTCTTCTAGAGAAATGTTTACAGAAGTATTCAATTTGATCAGCAAAAATATTAGGAGTGCTCACCTCGACAGTCGTGGGCAAGTTAATAATCATTGGATTCTCAGGACTCGGATCCCATACTTGAGCGACTGCTTCACAAATTTCTAGAGCGAATTCAATCTCGGTAAAGCAAAAAGTCTCTGGAGAATATTCATACGTCCATTTTGTTTCTGGATACTGTTCACATAAGGATTTAACCTGCTTGGTTGATGCAAGGGCTAACTCGATCACTTCCTGTTTAGTCTTTTGAAATACGATTCTACGGAAGACTTCTGCCGTGGCATTGTAAACATGAACAATCGCTTGCTTTACTCCAGTTAAAGACTCAAAGGTTCTTTCAATTAAGTCGGATCTGGCTTGGGTCATGACTTGAATACAAACATCATTTGGTATTTGGTTATTTTCAATAAGGTATCGTACAAAATTAAAATCCGTTTCTGATGCAGCTGGAAATGCAACTTCAATCTGTTTTAACCCACATTCCACCAGTAACTGGAAAAATTTTAGCTTTCTATGATGATCCATAGGATTCGCCAATGCCTGATTTCCATCTCTTAAATCAGTAGAACACCAAACAGGAGCAGTCGTAATTTTTTGACTTGGCCAAGTTCTCTCTGAAAAATCTAAAAATTCAAATGGGCGATATTTGTTTTGAGGGTGGCTTAACATGATGTGCTCCTATTGTTTGAATCACATCATCATGAAGCATCACTTTTTGTCTTTCTTTCGACTTAAAGACAAATACTATCGATAAAAAGACATTATCTAATCTGAATCTAATCTGATTTTTTCTTCATATATTCTGTAGGTGTCATGCCCATTTGTCTTTTAAACATATAGGAAAAAGCACTGGGGCTCTCATAGCCTAAATCTAAAGCAATATTGAGTATCGGCTTTCTCATTTCCAAATCAGTTAAGGCTTGTAGCAATTTTGCTTGCTTCAGCCATACACTAAAATTCATATTGAGTTCTTTTTGGAAAAGCCTTGAAAGTGTTTTAGAGCTTAAGGCATGCTGTCCGGCAACTATCTCTAAATGGTTGGTTTTGGAGAGATCAATTTTGATATTTTCACAAATTTCTTTGAGTATCTCTGACTTTGGTTCCGGCAAACGGAATGGAATTTCTTCTAAAAAGCGTAATTCATCTAATATGAGTTCCAAAAGCCGTTCGTTTCTAGTGTGAGGTAAGACTTCTTCTTTTATCTGTACAGCCTGATTAATAAGTTCTGACAGAAGTTTTGGAATAGCAATAACACTACATTGCGTATTGAAATCAGCACGGGCAAAGGGATCAACAAATATTCCTCGAGCCTCCACATTACCAAATATCTTGATTGAATGTTTTTTGTTTTGAGGTATCCAAATACCTTTAGATGGAGGGATGACCCATATTCCTTCTGATGTTCGAACATGAATGACTCCAGAGAGAGTATGTAGTAACTGGATTCTGTCATGTTGATGAGTCCCCTCTACATATCCATCAGCATACGATTGTGCATAAGCATAAACTGGATAATTGAGCTGACCATGAGAGTAATGCACTATAAATATCTCTTAAGCTTGAGGAAGTATTTTATATGATTGATAAAGAATAAATCATTAAGGGTAATTCCCATTTAACATAATGGCGGTTATACGAAGTACACTTGTATATTAATTTAAAAATCAATAACTTGAAAATTTCAACCTGATCACAAAACGCACAAAAATTGGCTTTTGTAATAAGTTGGTGAGTTTTTAAGCGTATCTGTAACATTTTGCCAAGAAATTTGATTAATAAATGATCAATTCGGCAATCAGTGCCCATTCCATGCGGATCCAGGTTCCAAAACTATCCCCAATTGCTGGGGATAAAATTTAGGCTATTTTGTACGCTTTGGCTCACATAAAACTCGGCCCTTTGCGGCTATCCAGGATAAGTGAATTTTACGATATGATAAGCTAAAGTGTAGCTATGAGGGGGCAGTTGCATTAGCTTGTATATTTATTTGGCTACCTTTATCGGGTAAATTCTATACTTGAAATGTCAACAGACCCTAATCGTATTAAAAATTTTTAAAATTTTCATTAAGGCAAAAGCTATGAATGACTTTAGACTACTATATGTAAGTAAGATCAAAAGTAATATTAATCCGATAAATGATCTATATGATATTTTGACAGAAGCCGTAGCTTTTAATAGCCTAAATGAAATTTATGGTGTTCTTTATTATGGAAACGATTACTTTATTCAATGCGTAGAAGGTCAGAAAGATAAAGTAGAATATCTATTTTATGAAAAAATTTTAAAAGATCCACGTCATAAAAACTGTGAAGTTTTATCTTTCGAAAATATCGAAAAATATTTATTTTCTGCATGGCATATGAAATATGCCATGATTCATAAAGAAGTTATTGATTTCTTTAAGCATTATCATAATGATGAATTTAATCCTTATTTACTGAATAGCTCTACTATTCCAGCTTTTATAGAGCTGTTAAGCACACATGGAGATAGCTTTTCTATCTTAAAAAGTAAAGCTTTAAAAAAGTAAAGCTTTAACTTAACCAGTACAAAAATTATTTAGAATAAAATTAATATAATAAAGTGCTTTCAAAAGACTTATGAATTAAGTCTTTTGATCATGCATTTAACATAAAATCTCTTATGCGAAATTTAAGCTACTTTGGTAGTTTTTGACAACTATTTATACTAAGCGATACAGAAAAATGAAAAAGGATACCTTTATAAAGAATCCTTTTTTTCTTTTATATCTTCAGTGACTTGTATCATCCAGTACATAAGCGCAAAGAATGGGATAAGCAAAATTAAAAGATAAAGGATACTAAAATTTAGAAAGTATCTGGCAAAAGATAAGGCTGTCAGTAAGACTAATAATCCACAAATCGTATAGACAATTTTATTGCGTTTACTAACCAACTCGACAATAGAAAGATCCTGATTTTTCATTCTATGATCCTTAGTAACTTGTGCAATACTGCATTTCTCTATAACCATGCAGCATATTCACCAGAATCATTAATTGATTTAAGTACGTACAAGGTAGCCCATTTAATTCAGGGAATTTTTCCCACATTAAATATTTATCTTTGTAGAGAAAGGTATTTTTCTTAAATTTTTCTTGGCTTGATAACTCAATTTTCATTTGTTCAAGCTGTTTAAAATGCTCAACCACATCGTCTGGAATTGGCATATTTAGAGCTACACTCTTACCATTTAACCAATATTGAATTGGTCGGACGTTAATAGATTCATTGAATCCTATAGCTTTGAAATAATCCTTTACCGCTTCAGGGTTATAGAACCCCAATGATTCAACTAGCAGTTTAAAATCTGCATTTGTCATTATATACCGTCCATAATTTGATAAATTTGATTATATAGTCCACAGGTGGACAATACAAGCAATATCCAAAGTTTAACCTTCTATTGGTTTTAGTAGATTATGGACTGCCAATGTTATTGTCTGGTCCATAATCTCTAAAACGTCTAATCCCGATGCTTGGATAAAAGCTGCAAGCTGCAGCGTTTATCCAGGCATCTATATTACCTATCTAATCCAGATCCATAGCAGATATATCAGAGCAAAGTGTCTACTTTGCGAACTGACGCAATCAGTTAAATTTCCCCTTCCCTGATTACCGTTGATTTTCAAGTGAGCTTTAAAAAGCTGTGCTTTTTAAATGGCGACCGCAGAAAATAAACTGCTCCTATTTGATCTAGTAGCGGGATATAAAAAAAACACCCTTAATGGGTGTTTTCGTGGCCTAGATTATCGAGATATATCTTTATTTTTGTTTCTCTCTTGAGTTTTAACTTGTGGCTGCTGTACTGGCTGCTGTTTTGGAGCATTGGCATCATAAGCCGTTAATTTTGGCTTATGAAATTTCTGATTTTGAATATCGGCATTATGTTGAATCTGAAGCTTAGTTTTATCATTTTTGGTTAAAGCTTTTTCAGTTGTTTCTTTCAATTTACTCAAGCTTTGAGCTTCCCACTTCCCTTTATTTGCCAATGTTTGAACTCTTGCGCCTGTTGGCAGTCCAGTTTTAGGATCAATTTCTTTAGTATTCACTTCGACTTTGTTAGATCCTTTATAGGTCAGGACAATATCATCATTCTTAATGATATTTTGTTCTTTCAAAGTACGTTCCAGATCCTTCGCCCAGATTGTATTTTTTTCACCTTTACTATTTTCAATAGTGGCGTAGTAGCTACTGTTATTCTTAGGATCATGCTCATAAGGTGCTGCACCATGATCTACTAATTTTCCAACGTGCATTTTTTTCTGATTAAGCTGTTCAACCGCAACGTCTATACTGGCTGTGCGCTGCTTTTCTGTGAAGCCGTCAGCTTTCATTTTTTTATCAAAAACTGTCAGTAAAGCTTTTTCCTGTTCTGACAGGTTATTAATTTTTTCCTTCCGTTCCTGTGTTGGATCTACTTTATCCTTCTCATTTAAAGGCTTCTCTTTCTGGCGTTCATTACCCTTTTCAATAGTATTGGGAATTACCTCTTTACCTTGTTCTTTTTTCATGTCATTGAGCAAGGCTAGGTCAATATCACGAGGTTCATAACCCTTTACTGTCATGCCCTTCATTGAAGCTTCAAGCCATACATTCCGTTTAAATTCTTCAGAGCCTTTAACCTGTATTGTTTCCCATTTTTTAGCTTTTGCTACCTCCACCATTGAAGCAGCAATATGTTTATCATCAATTGTGGTTTTTAAAGCTTTTCCAGAATCTTCAAAAGCTACTTTTTCAGGATTACCTTTAAAGTGATATTTGTCATCTACCACATAATATTTATTGAGCAATGCTTTAGGTATGCCTTCTTCACTAGGTTCTTTACTGTCATCAGCTTTTAGCTTTTTGGTATCAGTTACTTTAGTTTCTTCAGGATCTTGATTAATACCTTTTGTGCTTTTTGAAATATCTATATTTTCAGCTTTTTCAATCGAATTGACTTCAGCTTGATTTGTTTCTAACGTCTGGCCAAGTTTGGTATAGCCGGTTTGTTCTTTATTAAAACTAGGTTTATCGACCTTGTTTGCTTCAGTCATGATCAAGTCCTTATTGATTAGAAATATTTTGGCGACGTGCTGCTTCGTCAATAATCATTTTGGTTTGAATATATTTGTCTGTTAGAAGTGCAATTTGTCTTTCAGTTTCAGTGCTTAAATCTTTATTTTGCTGATATACAACTATGCTTTGCATATAGTTTTTTACAGTGTCAGGATGATTAACTGCTTTAGATGAAAAGCCATTAGGACTGGTCACGGCTTTATTTGAAGTACAGCCCACAACTGAAAAAGATAGGGCGAGGCTGATTAATGTAAGAGAGATTTTTTTCATGATAGTTTCCTTATTTAGAATTAACTTGGTCTGAAAACGCCTGATAAACGTCATCAATATCTGAATTTTCTATAGATCCCTTTTGACCTTTATTGACTGCATTTAGGTTGTCTTGTTGATCTTCATCAACTGCAAATTCAGATTCAGCACAATTAAAAACCGTATCAACAATTTGTTTGGCTTCGTCATGACTAAATTTAGTGACACCAAGTACAAATAGGCTGTCCTCTAGGTTTTCCAATTCTGCAATCATGGTTAGAGGATCTGATTCATCTGCTGAAACAAGGTTTTCCATTTGTTCTGGTTCATCTACTGCAACCAGATTTTCCATTTCTGCAATCATGGCCAGAGGATCTGGTTCATCTACTGCAACAAGGTTTTCTATTT
>NZ_JIBB01000050.1:0-16038 GCF_000620525.1 Acinetobacter sp. UNC436CL71CviS28 | reverse complement strand
CCCCGCCATAAATATCTTTTAAATATTCTAAGGCTTCCAGTGCTTCAACATCTTCAGGAACATCCATATTGAAATAAACTGAAAGTGGAGTTTTGGTAGTAGGCTTTTTTCTATATCTTTTTCTGCGATCTAATACCTTTCCTTCTGTTTCTGTTTCTGTTCCTAGTTCTTCAGTCATAACTTATCCCATTTAATAAATGTCCACAGGTGGATATTAAGTCCTTTTTAAATAATTTACTACTTATATCGGGTCGCCATTTATGAGAAGTAGCATTGCAATAGTATGTTTTAACGTGGGGTTATAACCCTTTTAATAACCTCATATTATGTACTATGTACTATTTAAAACCCGCTACTAGATCAAATGGGAGCAGTTTATTTTCTGCGGTCGCCATTTAAAAAGCACAGCTTTTTAAAGCTCACTTGAAAATCAACGGTAATCAGGGAAGGGAAAATTTAACTGATTGCGTCAGTTCGCAAAGTAGACACTTTGCTCTGATATATGTGCTATGGATCTGGATTAGATAGGTAATATAGATGCCTGGATAAACGCTGCAGCTTGCAGCTTTTATCCAAGCATCGAGGTTTTTAGTCATGACTAAAGCAGAATTTAGCTAAAATATTTAAAAATTCTTTAAATTATTTAAAAAAACTTTACCAAGATTACCTAAATTGATGATAATGCACCTTTGTTATGGGTGCTTTAAAAGGTTTTATGGATGACTGATTTTATAAATATTGATCCTGATTTTTCTATTTCAGAGGTGGTGTTAGAGGAATCTAATAAACAAGGATTTATTAAAGAGTTAATTATTAATGAATTTGAGGGTGGATTTTTTATCACAGCAAAACTGGCATGGTCAGGCCAAAAGGTTTGGACTTTAACAACAAGACGAGAAAAAGATAAAGCTAGGATCTTTAAGGATCTGACTAGGCTTAATGATTTCTTGAAAGAAAAAATTTATACAGAAGAAGTAAAAATAATAAGAATCAAGTAAAAAAATACAAAAGCCCTTTCCAATATGGTATATTTTGGATTGTATTCTTTAAAGCTCTAAGACGGGATTTAAGAAAATGGCTATAAGTTTAAATAAATATGGAAATTTTTTAAAATTTTTTCTAGTTATTTCATGTGTTTATCTTGTGTGCTTCATGCCACAAGATGCACTGCTTTTAGAAATCCTTGTAGATTTCACTAAATTTCAAGTAGTTGCTTTCTTATATTCATCTTTTCTTTGTGGGCTTTCGAGTTTCCTAAATTTCACAATTTGGAAATAACCCATGAATCTTGTAATCGTTGAATCTCCTAACAAATGTTCAAAAATTGGAAGTTTTTTAGGATCTGATTTTAAAGTTGTGGCCAGTGTTGGCCATGTTCGGGATCTACCAAGAAAAGGCTTAGGTATTGATATAGCCAATGATTTTGCAATGGAATATTCATTTATTCCTGATGCCAAAGTTAATGACAGAACTTTTGACGGTGGCGAAAAACGTATTGAAAAAATAAAAGCCTTTTTGAATAAAGCAGACAAGATTTATTTAGCTACCGATCCAGACAGGGAAGGTGAAGCTATTTCATGGCATTTAAAAGAATGTTTAGGTCTGGAAGATGGTCAATTTGAACGAATAGAATTTAATGAAATTTCAGAAAAAGCTATTAAAGAAGCCATTAATAATGGGCGTGGTTTAGATTATCAGCTTGTATATGCTCAAGAAGCACGTAGGGCTTTAGATCGTCTGGTGGGCTATCTAGTTTCCCCTATTGCATCTAATCTTATGGGTCAGCCTTCATCTGCGGGGCGGGTACAATCTCCTGCTGTTTTAATCGTTGTCCTTAGAGAAATCGAAATCCAGAAATTCAAAGTTACTAACCACTTTGGCGTTAATTTGAGTTTTGATAAAGAGCCTAAAAAATGGATCTCGCAATGGGTTACAACGGAATTTGTAACTGAGGATCAGCCTTATGTTTTAGATCGTTCCTTAGCTGAAGAAGTTGCAAAAACTAAGAAAGTTAAAGTTTTAAACTGCACTGAAAAAACAGAGTATTCAAATGCTCCTTCTCCTTTCTCTACAGCCCTACTTTTACAAGCTGCTAGTGTAGCGTTAGGCTTTAGCCCTCAACAAACAACCAAAGCAGCACAGGCATTATTTGAACAAGGGGCAATTACTTACATTCGGACTGACGGGCTAAACATAGCTGATGAAAGTGTAGAAGAAATCTTTGCTTATGCTAATGAAAATCAATTTTCTTTACCTGAAAAGCCTAATAAGTTTAAGGAAAAAGATGGGGCGCAAAACGCCCATGAAGCAATCCGACCTGTTCACATAACTGATAAAGATCTAGGAAAGTCACCAGAACAAAAAGCTTTATATCAATTGATTTGGGAACGTACTATTTCAAGTCAATTGGCCAAAGCTGAATATAAAGCCGTTACTTTGGAATTACTGTCTGAAGATGGAAAATATAAGTTCCATGCTAAAAGCCGTGAGCTAATAAAAAAAGGGTGGATGGTTTTTGGTAAAGACTGCCTGAATGAAGATGAAAACGAGCCTTCAGGCGTGGTGCCGGTCTTAGAAGTTGGTTCTGTAGTTGATGTTGAAAGCGGTGAAGTTATTGCAAAACAAACTAAGCCACCAAAACGCTATACAGAAGCTTCACTAATTAAAAAATTGGAAAGCTGCGGGATTGGTCGCCCTTCTACTTATTCATCAATCATGGCCAATATTCTGAATAAGGGCTTTCTGGAGGTAGAAAAGAAAGTCTTAAAACCAACTAAATTAGGGAATGATCTCATTGGTAGTCTGTTAAAAGCTAAATTTAGCTTTCTGGATCTGCACTATTCAAAAGAGATGGAGTTGCAGCTAGATAAAATTGCATCTGGTGAAACTTCATATAATTCGGTTGTTTCTGCCTTATACACTCAACTTGCTCAAGAGCTAAGTACAGCTTCAAAGCTGACAGCTATAAACGCAATACCTTGTCCAAAGTGTAAAAGCCAATTAAAAAAATTTAAGAATACTAAAACCAATCAATTTTTTTGGATTTGTAGCAATGAGGACTGTAAGCACTCGATGGATGACGACAAGGGTAAACCAGTCGAAAAAGTTATTCATTCATGCCCTAAATGTAAAACAGGTCGCTTAAATAAATTCCAAAATTCGCAAACTAAAGAATTTTTTTGGATCTGCAATGATCAGGAATGTAAGCACTCGATGGATGACAAGAAAGGTCAGCCAGTAGAGAAAATCAAATATCCTTGCCCTAAATGCTCAACGCCATTATTCAGATCCAAAAAAGAAGGTAAAGATCCGATCTGGTTCTGTCCTAATCGGGAAACAGATTGCAAAGTCTTTTTGCCTGAAGTTAATAAAAAGCCACTTCTTGAAGTCTATTCATGTCCTCAATGTGCCAGTGATTTAAGACGGATCAATGGGGCAAATGGCTATTTTTGGGGGTGTACCAACTATAAAAATGGGTGCTCCGCTACTTATCCAGATCAAAAAGGTAAGCCAAAATTTGAGGTGAAAAAGTAATGATTGATTTCGTAGTTTTGGCACAACAATGTGCGCCACAAGTTGATGTAAATATTGCGTCTGCAATTGTTAAATCTGAATCCTCATTTAATCCTTTTGCGATAGGGGTTAATCGTGCCGCAGGTCTTAAAAAACAGCCGACTAGCTATGAAGAAGCTGTATCTGTGGCCAAAAGATTAATTAGCCAGGGACGAAATATTGATGTTGGTTTTGCTCAAATTAATAGTGCTAATTTCAAAAGATTAAATCTTAGTGTCGAGCAAGTTTTTGATCCCTGCACTAATCTAAGCGCAATGCAATTTATCTTTAATGACTGCCGAAATAGGGCAAAAGGCAAAGATATTTATAAAGCTATGTCTTGCTATAACACTGGCAACCATTCATCAGGATTTAGAAATGGGTATGTAGCGAAAGTATCAAGAAATTTGAATTATTTTGCTAATGGTTCACTCAATACCATGCCTGTAAAATTCAATCCTCCCTCACCTCCTATGAATAGCTCAGAACAGCTTGCATATTTTGCTACTAATGCAGATATGCCTAACTCCAATGGATATAACGAAAATACAGAACTTCAAAGCCTTCCAGTAGTGGAGAAACGGCCTTCATTTTTCTTAACTAACGGCACAAATATTAAAGAAAAAGAAAAAAGTTTAAAATCTTCTATGATCTTTTAAAATTTTTTCAAAAAGTTTAAAACTTAGTGTAATATATTAAATATACAGTACCAATGAACAATATTTGATTTTCCAAAAATATTGTTCTTGGTACTTAATGCGCTAGGTCTTAATTGCTTCACTTGGAGAAAATAATGAAAGCAAATCAAACGCAAATAACAACGACTAAAACGACTGGTATCAAAGCAAGCGTATTGATGTTGTTCATGACGTTAATCTCAAGCCCTGCTTTTGCTCAAATCTCAAAAGTTAATACGGTTATGGCTAATGTTCAGTCAGTCTTAGCGGGTGTGGCTGTAACTGTATTTACCATCACTATCATGTGGGCTGGCTTTAAATTGGCTTGGCAACAAGCGAAGTGGTCAGACATTTCTAACATCGTTATCGGGGGGATTTTGGTAGGTGGTGCTGCGGGTATCGCTGCTTGGCTGATTAACTAATGTCGAATTTTTCTGATCCAATTTTCAGGGGTTGCACTCGTCCTGCCATGCTTTTTGGCGTTCCAATGTTGCCTTTTTTGTTGGTGACGGGGGTAGCAATTCTTTTAGCGGGTTGGTCTTTTTATCTACTTAGTGCCTATGTGACTTTATTTATAGCAGCTATTTATGTGCCTATTTACTTCTGGATGCGGGCAATAACAAAAGTAGATGACCAACGATTAAAGCAAGTATTGATGCGGTGGCGCATAAGAGGGAAACAGATCCAGAACCATCAAAAATGGGGAGCAATCTCATTTTCGCCACTTAAATTAAAGAAAAGGAAATAACAATATCATGCGTTCAAAACAGCAAGTTAAAGATAGCGCAAATGCTGAAGTCGCAATTTCAGACTATCTGCCGTTTGGTAATCATGTTTCCAACAATGTTATTAAGCTTAAAAATGGTGAATACATTGCTACATGGAAATTAGAAGGCATTTCGTTTGAAACAGTTGAAGCCGATATTATTAGAATCCGTAAAGAAGGATTAAATAATTTTTATCGTGCTTTAGGTGGCGGTCACTTTGCTGTTTGGACGCATAAGATTCGTAGGGGAGTTAATGAACGTCTAAATGGCGTTTATGAAAATGATTTTATTGCGGATTTTAATGAAAGATATTATCAGCAGTTTCAGGGTGAAAAGAATAAACAGATGGCTACTGAATTGTATTTAACAATTCTTTATCGTCCTGAAATTTCCAGATTAACAAAGATCTTTAAGAGTAAAGCTAGTCGTGATCCAGTAGCCCTGAAAAAGCAGATTAAGCGGGATCTCGATATTTTGGATGATGTAGCCAAACAGGTTGAAGCAAGTCTATATCACTACAATCCAGAACGTCTGGCGACCTATACCAAGAAAGGTTTTGTCTACTCCGAAATGTGTAATCTGCTTGGTTTCTTAACTAATGGAGTTTGGGAAGAAATCCCTTTAAGACAAGCTAATCTTGATCAATATATTCCAAGTAGTCGCTTGTTCTTTGGTGACAAAAACGGCTATTTACAGATCAAACATCCTGAAGCTCAAAAATATGTAGGCTTTCTGGATATTCAAGAATTTCCACGTTTATCAGAATCAGGAATGTGCAATTCCATCCTGTATGGAAACTATGAATACATTGAAACTCAAAGTTTCACGGTTTATGGCAAGCGTGATGCTGTAGATAAATTAAAAACAATTAAAGGACAGTTAAGTTCTGTAGAGGACGTTTCAGATCAAGAGATTCGTGATATTGATCTGGCTATGAGTGAAGCTAATAGCGGGAATTTCCAGTTAGGCGAATATCACTATACGCTTGCGATTTTTGGTGATTCACCAAATCAAGTTGCTCTGAATGTTTCGAGTGCCAGAACTGCTTTATCAGATGAAGCAGGGTTCAAAATGGCTGTAATTGATACTGTTCCTGAATGTGCATGGTTCTCGCAATTAGCGGGTAACTTTAATATGCGTCCAAGAGAAGCATATCTCACAAGCCTAAATTTTTCTGCTTTAAGCCCTTTCCATAACTTCGCAAGAGGTAAACGTGACGGCAATCCTTGGGGTGAAGCACTAGCTTTATTTAAAACTCCAAGTGGCCAACCATTTTACTTTAATCATCATGTTAGCCCAGATAAGCAAGATTCTACAGATGACAAGATGCCAGGTAATACGTGTGTCATTGGAACAACTGGTGTGGGTAAAACAACCCTAGTCATGGCCATGATGATGTTTGCTTGTAAGTATAAAAATCTGAAGGGTGTTTTCTTTGATAAAGATAGGGGCGCAGAAATTGGGATTAGACGGATTGGGGGTCAATACTATGCCTTAGAGCGTGGTGTACCAACTGGCTTTAATCCGTTGCAGCTACCACCGACTGAAACAAATATTCAGTTTGTAGAAAAGCTTGTAAAAATTCTGGTAGGTGGTGTTCGTAATGCTGCCGAAGATCTGGAAATCAGTCAGGCTGTTCGTACCATTATGCGTGATGATATGCCGTTAGAACTCCGCAGACTTTCAGCTTTATATATGAATCTGAAAGTAAATGGCGGGGGGGATTCGCTTCAGGATCGTTTAGCTAAATGGTGTAACACTGCTGATCATGACGGAAATTTATCTTGGGTCTTTGATAATCCATACGATACTCAAGACTTTTCTAAAGCAAAAATGCCAATCTTTGGTTATGACTACACGGAATTTTTAGATGATCCAGAAGTCCGTACACCAATCATGGCTTATCTATTACACATCACAGATTCATTGATTGATGGTAGTCCGTTTATTTATTGGATGGACGAGTTTTGGAAGCCATTAACAGATGAATATTTCAAAGATTTTGCCAAAGATAAGCAGAAAACTATTCGTAAATTGAATGGTCTAGGTGTCTTTATGACGCAATCCCCAAGTGACGTTTTAGATTCTGACATTGGTAAAACAATGGTTGAACAAAGCGTTACTCAAATCTTTTTACCTAATCCTCGTGCTGATTACGATGACTATGTAAACGGCTTTAAGGTCACTCCGCAAGAATTTGAAATTATTAGAGAGCTAGAAGAAAACTCACGCATGTTCTTAGTTAAGCAGGGTAGCCGTTCCGCACTCTGCAAAATGGATCTAGGCGAAATGCGTGACGTTTTACAGATTATTTCAGGCTCTAAGGACAATGTAGAACTTCTCGAAAATCTCATGAATGAAGTTGGTGAAGATCCTAACGATTGGGGCGAACTTTTCTTACAACGGATCGCAGAACGTAAAAAATTAATTTCAGAAAAAGGAGTTGCTTAGTCATGACTAAGTTTTTAGCACTATCAAGTTTGTTGGTTATTTCTACTTTAACAACTGCATGTTCTGATGATAAGGAACAGGTTAAGCAGTTAAAAGAAGAAGTGAAGGCTGCACAACAATTAAAACCTCAAGATTTAACTGCTGAACAGCAAGAGGAACTGAAGCAGCGCAAGGCTAGAGCATCCCAAAAGGGTAATATTCTTGATGAATATGATCCTTCTGCACCTCAAAAATCAGTAAAACCAGAAACTAAAAAAGGATCGGGAAATATCCTCGATGGATATAACCCAGATTCAAAATAATTAAGGATTCATAGGGGATTGCAATGGCAATTATTACTACATTAGAAACAAAAATTGATTCTCTATTAGCAAGTTACGTGACAGGTGTTAGTAGTAATATCGCTTCTGCAATTGTTCCTATAGCTTTGACTGCTGCAACAATTTATATCCTGATCATTGGCTACAATATTGCGACTGGTGCACAAGAAGATTCCATTTATACCGCTTTATGGAAGTTTTTTAAGATCGCTTTTGTGGGTGGGATTGCTTTAAGTGCAGGGGTTTATCAGTCCTTTGTTGTTGAAGCCATTAACGGACTAGCCATAGGTTTAATTCAAATTGTTAGTCCAGGTGGTGAATCTTCGTTAGGTGCTTTACTGGATCAAGTGAGCGTTCCGTGGGGTGAATTAATCCAAAAATTAGGTGAGGAAGCTGAATCAGCTTCTGGCGTTTTCCCTGATATTGGCTTGTATTTATCTGCTGCTGTTGTTGCTGTCGCTCAATTCCTATTGTTCTTCATTGGTACTGGCCTATATTTACTGGCAAAAATCAGTCTGCAACTTTGTTTAGGCGTTGGTCCCATATTCATTCTGTGTGCAATGTTCCCTGCTACACAAAAATATTTTGAAAGTTGGCTTTCTCAAACATTGAGCTATGTTTTCACCATAGGCTTTATCACAGCAATTATCAGTATGCTCTTTGCTTTCGTTTCAGGCATGTGTACGCAAATCACTAATAACTTTGATGCGGGCGACATTCTTACTTCTGTAGTTTCCCTCTGTATTGTTGCGGGAACTATTGTAGTGATCATGTGGAACATTCCAACGATGGCTTCAGCCATAACAGGTGGGGCGGGTGTTCAAGGTGTCGGTCGTGCTGTAGCTCAAGCAATTACTAAAGGTCGTGGCGGTAATAATTCAAAATCTGATAGTGCTTCAGCTACTCCTACCACTGGGGGAAGTGTTCAAGGGAATTCTAGCAGCTCTAATAATTCCAATAGCTCGAATACAGGAGGATCTAAGCCGTTATATCAACGACACACACTCTCTAACCTCAAAAGAAACAAATAGGAATTTTTCTAATGAAAAAACAATTGTTAGCTTTGGGTTTAGGTTCATCTTTGTTTATTAGTGGTCAAGCCAATGCTACAGGTATTCCTGTCATTGACGGTGCTAACCTTGTTCAAGCTGTTCAAAATATGGTGGCTTGGGGTGAGCAATACAATCAGATGGTGAACCAGATCCAACAGGCAAAACAGCAATACGATTCCATTACTGGTATTCGTGGTTTCGGTGATGCTGTCAATAATCCATATCTTAAAGACGTGATTCCAAGTGATGTTGCTGACATTTATAAAGGCATCCAACAAGGCGGTGTCAATGGTATGACTTCAGCAGCTAGGAACATTCGTGATGCCACAATGGTTTATGACTGTGCTTCTAGAACTGGCCAGAACTATAAAGCCTGTCAAGCTGCATTAAATAACAATGCACAAACACAGGCTTTAAATCAGCAAGCGTTAGGCGTTGCGGATCTGCGTACTGAGCAGATTGATAATCTGCGTAAACAGATCAATAACACTACTGATGCTAAAGCTATCGCTGAGTTACAGGCTAGGATTCAAGCGGAACAGTCACAAGTTGCTAATGATGCAAACCGAATTGCTTTGATGCAGGCGCAAGCGCAAGCTCAAAAAGATGCAGCACAACAGCTTGAAATTGAAGGCCGATTAAAACGTGCTGCCCAAAAAGGCAACATTCTTGACGGCTACTCTGGTAACTAAACTTTTAAAAAAAGCCCATTTCTTTTGAAATGGGTATTTTTTTTGCAATTTTTCAGAAAACATTGAATTTATAAAACCAAAATATATTATTTTGGTTTACGATTTTTATATTTTTTGTCATACTTAGAGAAATAACTCTAATAGGGTCTATCGGGTCTATCATGAAAAAACTTAAAAAAGTATCTGCTGCTGAAGAAGCTAAAAGCTATGAAAAAGCTGTGGATTGGGAAGCAGATCTTATTGCGATGCGGGCTAAGTCAGAACGTAAAGCTTGGACTATTGCAAAAGTAGCGGTGGGCGTGGCCGTCTTAGAAGCCATTGGATTAGTGACATTAGCTCCAATGCGCCAGACTGTACCTGTTGTTTTCACAGTAGATAAAGCTCAAGGAAATGTTGAATACGTGGGTGTTGTTGATGATCAGCAAGTAAAAGGCAAACAAGAATTAATTGATAAAAATAACATTACTCGTTATGTAACCGCCCGTGAGAGTTATTTCTATCCGTTATTACAGCCAGATTATGATTTAGTCATGACTATGAGTAGTAATCAGGTCGGTAATGACTTTGCTTCACTCTATGAAGGTGATAGTGCAAGAGATAAAAAATACGGCAAAAAATATGAATTAAAAGTTGATGTGATTTCTGTCCAGACTAATCAGGATGAAACAGGTTTTACTGCTAGTGTCCGCTTCACTAAGACTTTGCATTCAGTCGAAGCTAATCGTGATGAACAGCCACAATATTATATTGCAAGTATTCGATATGAATATGCTCCGAACAATCTAAATAAACTGGTAGAAAAAGATCTAATTAAAAATCCATTCGGCTTTAAGGTCGTGGGCTATCGTGTCGATCCTGAACTATCTCCTAACAGACCTGTAGCGCAAGCTGCGGTTGTTGAACCTAGTCAGCAAGTCTATGTTCCGATTCAACAAGGCGGGGCTGCTGTTCAGCCACAAGCTCAACAAGGAATGTAAAGGATCATTACATGAAAAAATTAATTCTTGCTTTGGGTTTGGCGGTGCATGGGATCTCTTATGCAGCAATTACGCCTAAAGCTTTGCCTACCGATTCACGTATTAGAACAATCAATTATGTTCCTAATGATGTTTATCGAATTACTGTCAAAAAAGGCACTGTAACCCGCATTGTATTAGGTGAAGGTGAAAGAATTTTAGAGCGTGGTGCTGCTACTGGATACCCTTCAGACTGTGAAAAGGATGACACCAATTGGTGTATTTTTGCAGATACTGGATCAAATTTAGTATGGGTGAAGCCAAAGGATAAGGCTACTCGGAATAACTTAGAGTTACGCACTAATAAGCGTGATTATAGTTTTGATTTTCAAGTTCTAAATAATGCCAAAGAAAAACCGATGTATCGTGTTGTCTTTAAATACCCACAAGAAGAAGAAGAAAAACGGAAGCAGGAAGAAGCTCAACGCTATAACGCTTATGCAGCACAATTAAAAGAAGAAAGCCAACTTACTGAATTTTTGGTTTTACAGCATCGTTTAGCCAATGCTGCGCCTATCCCTAAAAACTGGAATTATCGTCAAGCTGCAAACAGCAAAGGGAAGCATTTTGTTCCTGAAATGCTATTTGATGACGGTCGTTTTACCTATATGCGATTTAAAGGAAATACTGATATTCCAGTCGTATTTATTGAAGGTACGGAAGGGGAAGAAAAAGTTAATTTCCATATCAGTAAAGAAGATCCAAAACTTTTAATTGTTGAAGCTCTAGCTAAAAAATTTGTTTTACGTCAAGGAAAGGGCGTAGTGAGCATTTTCAATGAATCTTATGATCCTGTCGGTGTTGCTCCTCAAGATGGCACTACTGTAGAGGGTGTTAAACGTGTCATTACTGGGGATATGAACTAATGAATATTAATGATCAAAAACCATTAGATGATCAACAAGCTCCTGATGAAGAATTTAACGAATCAGAAAATGGCATTGTGTCTGTCAATGAACGTGGGGATCAGGAAGATGGAAAAGGTAAAAAAATAGCGTTTATTGCAGTTATGGCGGTACTTTTTACTGTTATAGCGGTCTTTGCCTATAACTTCTTTTCAGATAGTAGTGATGCTGAAGAAGCAGCCCAATTAAAAGAAAATCAGATAGATCCAAGCCTAGATGCTTCAACTAAAAGAAGGAATTTTACTAATACTGATCCTATGCCAATGGATGCGGGTCAAAATGCTCAATTTCAAAGCCTAGATGCCTGTCAGGATCAAAGTATTCCTAGACAGCTAACAGACAATAACGGCAATGCTGTAACTTATAACGGCATGTTGGTTTTTCAATGCCAAAATGGTCAGCAGATTTTAAGACAGCCTGAAGCTGCGCCAGTAGTTGAACAGCAAGCAGCAAATCAACAACCTGTAGTAATTCAGCCACAGCCACAACAACAAGCTCAATATGTACCTTTAAATAATGGAAGCCGTTACGGTGGCGGGATCTTTGTTAATTCTTCACAACAAGGCGGGGCGGTTGGCCAGCCGACAAGCATGAATCATCAAGCAGCTTATAACCAAGTAACAGGCATGATGAAACAGTTTGAACAGGATCAGAATAGTAATAGCCGTTCTGGTAATTTCTCTGGATCTGGTTTGATGTCTTTAGCGCATGATGATGATGAACCTATGCAGCAGCATCAGCCACAACAAGCTACAACTAACATGGTTAGTCATTCCTCTAATAAAGTCCAGGCTAGGTTTATTGGGGATCGAAATTACTTAATTGCTAAAGGTCGTGTAATCCGTTGCAACCTGTCAGTTAAAGTCGTTTCAGAAATTGGCGGTATGGCTTCATGTGTCCTTCCACAACCTGTTTATTCTGATAATGGTCGTGTAGTCCTTGCTGAAGCGGGATCTGAAGTCATTGGAGAATACAAAAGTATTGCAGCACAAGGTCAAAGACGTTTAGGTATCATCTGGTCACGCTTAAAAACTCCGCATGGTGTTATTGTCGATATTGATTCTCCCGCAGCAGACCATTTAGGAACAGGTGGTTTAAGTGGTCGAGTAGATAACCATTGGGGCGCACGTATCGGTGCAGCGTTTATGCTTTCTTTAGTTCAAGACGCTATTGCTTACGGTATTTCTAAAGAAACAGGCGGGAACAATAGCACTCCTTATATGCTTCAAAATACTTCAGACATGGGTAAATCAATGGCTGAAACAGTGTTGAATGAAACAATCAATATCAAGCCAACAATTTATAAAAATCAGGGTGATGTAGCTTCAATTTACGTGGCCAAAGATATTGATTTCAGAGGTGTGTATGAACTCCGCGCAAAATAATGTTTTAAGCAAGGATGTAATGGTTAGACAGCTATTACTTCCATTAGAAAAATTCTTAAAAACTAAAGGGGTGACTGAAATTGCAATTAACGCACCTAACGAAGTTTGGACGGAATCTAATAAAGGATGGGAAAAGCATTCTATAAATCTGGAAATGGCGCAAATAACAGCTTTAGCTAATGTTATTGCTACCTATACTAATCAACGGATTGGCCAAGAAAACCCTATATTATCTGCTCAATTACCTGATGGAGAGCGTATTCAGATTGTTCTACCGCCAGCCATTGAAAATGGAACGGTATCAATGACAATCCGTATTCCTGACGAGTCAAACCGATCATTTCAGGAATATAAAGATCAAGGCTTTTTTGACCACTTCAGATATGGGAAATCTAAAGAGTTTGAGCAATTTAAACCTGTATTACGTACTGAAGATATTAAGCTAGTCCAGTTTTTAAAAAACAAAGATCTTGAAGGATTTTTTAAATTCGCTGTTCAATGTAAGAAAAATATTGCAGTTGTTGGTGATACTGGTTCGGGTAAAACCACTTTCATGAAGGCAATTTGTCAGTACATTCCTGAAGATGAACGTCTTGTCACTATTGAAGATGTACGTGAACTTTTTGTTCCACATGAAAACAAGGTTCACCTACTTTATTCTAAAGGTGGTCAAGGTAAAGCTAAGGTAACGCCATCTGATCTGATCGCTAGTAATATGCGTATGAAGCCAGACCGTGTATTACTTGCTGAATTACGTGGTGGAGAAGCTTTTGACTTTCTGAAACTGCTTACAACTGGCCACAGTGGATCTATTACAAGTTATCACGCTGAAAGCTGTTCACTGGCTTATGATCGCTACGTCTTTATGTGCAAAGAACATGAACAAGCAAATATCTACGATGCCACTACACTAAAGGAATTAGTTGCTTTAACCATTGATATTATTGTTCATGTTGAAGTGAAGAAAAAATACGATGATGAAAGTAATTTAATAGGTAAAGAACGCTTTATTTCTGAAATCAAATTTGATCCTGTTTCTAAAGTTAAGGCTCAATTTGGTGATGCTGAAATTATTGTAGGGGATAGGGCGTGAATAAAAAAATCCTGATCCTACTCCTTGCAATTTTTCTAGCGGTCGTTGGTTTCTTTATTACTAAATATCTGGCCGGTATTCTTTATTACTTAGCTAATAAGACCAATCCATTTCCTGAAGTGAATCTGACAACGTGGGGGTATTATTGGGATTTATATGCACACAATGTACCTGCACAAAAGAAAAAGCTGCAAGGTGCCTTGATCGCTGCACTATTTATCACTTTTGTTCTCCCTGCTTTAGTCATTGCTAGTCTGTTTAATAAAAAACAGTCGTTACACGGTGATGCCAGATTTGCCACAACAAAAGAAATTCAGAAATCTGGATTGATGGGAAATAAGGGAATTTTAGTAGGGAAATATCATAATAAATATTTAATGCTTGGCGGTCAGCAATTTGTACTTCTGGCTGCTCCGACACGAAGCGGTAAAGGTGTAGCGATTGTTATTCCTAACCTTCTAAACTATTCGGATAGTGTAGTTGTACTGGATTTGAAGCTTGAAAACTTCCTATTAACTTCTAAATTTCGTGCTAAGAATGGCCAGAAAGTTTATCTATTCAGCCCATTTTCTGAAGATCTAAAATCTCACAAATGGAATCCATTTGATACCGTTAGTCATGACGAAAATTTTAGAGTAGGTGAAATTCTTGCTATTGGTCGAAGCTTCTACCCTGTGACTGGTGATGCTAAAACCGATTTTTGGAATGACAATGCTAATAACTTATTTCTTGGCCTAGCCCTATATCTATTTGAAACTGAAGATCTGCCTGTAACTATGGGCGAGGTTTTAAGACAGAGTTCGGGTAAAGGTAAGCCAATTCAGGATCATATTAGATCTATTATTGATGAAAGAGCGCAAAGTGATAAACCGCTTAGTGATACTTGCCTTGATGCTTTAAACCGTTTTTTAAGTTCACCAGACAATACGCTCGGTAACATCATTTCTACTTTTACCTCACCTTTAACGATTTTTGCGAACCCGATTGTAGACGCTGCAACTTCATCAAGTGACTTTAAACTTGAAGATGTACGCAGACAAAGAATGTCTATCTATTTTGGTGTTCAACCAAACCGTTTAGGGGATGCTAAGAACTTAATCAATTTGTTCTATTCACTCTTAATTGATGTGAATCTAAAAACACTGCCACAACAAGATTCATCTTTGAAATATCAGTGCTTAGTCGTGAATGATGAAGCAACGGCTGTTGGTAAAGTAGCGAAAATTGCAGATGCTAACTCGTTTATCGCGGGTTATAACATTCGCTTATTAACAATTATTCAATCTATTGGCCAGCTAGAGGACGTTTATAAAACCCAAACTAGGGGGCTTGTGACTAACCATGCCTTGCAAATCGTTTATCCGCCTAGAGAACAACGTGATGCCAATGAATATAGTGAAATGCTTGGCTATTTCACTTTCAAAGCAAAATCTAAAGGCCAAAGCCGTTCTATGGCATGGGGTCAAGGTGGCTCAAATTCAGAAAATGAATCAGATCAAAGACGAGCTTTAATGCTCCCTCAAGAGTTAAAAGAATTGTCGCAAGATAAAGAAATTATCTTTATGGAAAATACAAAACCTATCATGTGTGAAAAGGCTAAGTATTTTAATGACAGTGCTTTTGTGGATCGCCTAAAGTCCGTTTCTCCTAGCATGAAAGCAATTAAGGGTTTTCCAACTCACAAGCAATTAGAAAAAATTGCCTTTGAGGATCTGGAACTTTCAATTCCTATTCCTGATTTAGACGTAAAGCTGCATAAGGCAAAAATTGAAAAACGTATAACTGAAATTACTACAGTAGAACAGGCTGAACAAATAGATATTTCTAGCTTAGTTATCCCTGAATTTAAGTTAGATAAAACAGTTTTTGAAGATCCAGAAAATCCACAACCTGAAGAATGTCTACAAGTGGTCGATCAATTCTTTGGGGCTGTTGAATGGGAAGAAGATACTGAAGCGCAAAATATTGTCGATGACTTCTTTAGCCAGGTGGAAGCTAGTGATGAAAATCCAATAGAAAACCTAGTTGCAGTAGACGAACCAGAACAAACGGAAAACCTTATTGCAATTGATGACACTGAATTTAGTCATGACGAAATAGAAAACCTTGTTGCAGTAGATGAACCAGA
>NZ_JIBB01000049.1:0-17950 GCF_000620525.1 Acinetobacter sp. UNC436CL71CviS28 | reverse complement strand
GCCCTGAAAATGCCGACCATGGAAAGGATTCATATGCTGCACCTTTAGCTAAAACAGTCTTCAGCTTACCATTCGTGGTTATTTGCAACAGTGCCATCTTAATACTACCCCTAGAAATACACCTAGAATCTAACTTCACCTGGCATAAGTAAGTGAAAATAACAAACCATAAAGGACTTTTTAATGAGTAAAGATGATCATGATAAATTTGTATTATTCCTGATAGTTGTAGGCTTTATCGTGTTAGTTGTCTGCGGTCTTGCGTGGCAGGGAGCAGGCATCTTTAACTTGCCTTTCACAGTGATGCTATGGACTATCATCAGATTAATTATCGTGGTATCGCTTGTATTTATTGCTGGAAAATTCGGTCTACCAAGAGAGTTTACTTTCCCCGCAGCAGCAGTAGGTTTAGCTTTTAGTTTATTCCCTGTCCTTGATCATATTGCGTTAGGTTATTCTGCTAAAAATTTCTATGAAACCACTAATTTTATGGGGCAAACGGTTCGGGAATTTGGTGCCAGTAAAATTACGGTCTGGTGGGGTTCGATTTATGCCAAAATAGCCTATGCTAGCCTTGCAGGTTTAATTGGATATGGTGTTAAGGTCGCCACTGATGATTAAAAAAGAAAAACCAACTTGAAGTTGGTTTTTCTTTGGTTCTAAAGAAGATCAGTAATTAGGGTTTTGTACGAGAGTAAAAAATTATCACATTGGCTTACTCTCAAGCCTTTGATTTTATGTGAAAGCATATAAACTGAAAAAACAATAAATGTTCATACTGGAACTTTAGATATGAATCCATGAAACATTTATGAGTAATAAAGTTTCATACTAGCTTATGACCCTTACACGTTTGCCATAGGTACGCCTACCTGTACCAGAACAAACTGGACACCATGAGTTATTGTGAAATAAGTTTTGAAAAGTAGGATTCCATTTATGCTTCTTTTCACATTGCACATCAAGCTTCTGACGTACATTGATGTATTCTGTAGAAAATAAAACACCGCCTTTACTTTCTATAAATTCCTTAACAAATTCATAGGTATGTGCAACATCTCTATTGCTACATTCATTACACCAAGATTTTTTATGTATATGAACGGCAGGAGTGGCATAAAATTCATGGCCTTTTTCACATCTATATAGGAGTTTAACAGTCCTACCTAGATATTCTTTTGAAAGACATTCTCCTTTATGCTGTTTCGCATAGTTTTGACACCATTCAAGATTGTATTTAGGTAAGGCCATAGATAAATCCTTTGAGCAATCTAGTATGAGAATTTATTGCTCAGTATGATACTTTAATACTTAGTATGAAACTTTTTTACTGCCCCACATAGGCTTTTTGATGTGGAAAGGTGCAGGCACAACTGGCTTAGACTTTGCAAGCTTTACTAAATCCTTTTTAGGCATTATTGGTGTAGGTGCGGCTTTATAATTCGCAATAAAATTTAGTCTGCCTAAAGCATTTGTGTTTCCCGCAATCGCTATTTTATTGGTTGCTTGCTTGTTCCCCGCATTAAATTATTATGCTCTTGAAGCATCTGAAAAGTCATTTAACCAAACAACCAATTTTTTAAGTCAGCCAGTACATAAGTTTTCAGCAAATAAAATAACTGTACTTTGGGGCATGTGGTACATGAAAGCCCTATATTTAGCCATAGCAGGTTTAATTGGCTTTGGCATAGCTAAAGCTTTATATCCTGAAGTGATTTAAAAAAATTGGATATTTTTATTTAGAAATTACATTGTATGTTTACAACATAAATTGAGATATATAAAGATGACCCATTGAAATGGGATTAAAAAAAATACTTTATTTTTAATATTATAATTATATGTAGTTCAACTAATGGTGTAATAGGTTTTAGTTATAAACTTATTCATTCAGGAATTATATTGCTGAATGAATAAGTCTAATTGATTTATTTATGCAACCCAACTATTCATTTGATTCATTTGATTCATTATTTTTAACTTGTTTTTGTTTAGAATTTTCAACTTTAGAAGCTTTTAAATTCTTTTCAAGAAATAACAAGCCGCCATCTGCATAACTAAAACTTGCGATACTAAAGAATGCACTAATTAACAGTAATTTAGTACAAAATTTATTTTTGAATAGCATGTTTATTTACTCTCATTTAATACTTGTTAGATATTCTAACTTTAAAGAATTAACACCCAGAGGACTCATAAATTACATTCTTGTAATTTTAAAATGTCTCAGGATGGTGTTTAAAGTGCGTGTGATAAATAGAAGTGTAATACAGGAAAATGGTAAGGTTTATCAGCCTAGTCATCTGTCCATTATGTAGAAAGAGCAGCACTTTAATGTTTATGCTGTTCCAATGTATTACATTCCGTACTTTCTATTTGTAACGTAATTTCAGTAATACTATGATTATGTTTTAGAACGTCTAAGGCCTTTTGATAGAGCTGATCTGGATTGCTATTAGGAGCAACTAAATGAGCAGTTAAATGAATGTTTTTTGAAGATATAGCCCAGACTTTCAACTGATGAATCCCTTCAACACCCTCTAGCATCAATAAATCATTTCTTAACGACTCAATATCAATCTCATCAGGAACCCCTTCAAGCAAAATATGGATACTTTGTTTTAATAAAACCCAAGTTCGAGGTAAGACCCAGAAGCCAATTAACACAGCGATTAAGGTATCTACCCACATCCACTGGGTAAAATAAATGACCACTCCTCCGATAATCACGCCTATCGATCCCAGTGCATCACTAAGAACTTCTAAATATGCGCCTTTCACATTTAGACTTCCTTCAGCACTCGCAGAAAGGATTTTCATTGAAATCAAATTTATGACCAAACCAATGACTGCGACAATCATCATTCCAATACTTTGAATTTCAGCAGGATTCGTAAAACGTTGGTAAGCTTCATAGACGATATATATCGCCACTACAAAAAGCATCACTGCATTAAACAGAGCCGCTAAAATTTCGAATCGCTGATAGCCAAAAGTTCTTTTATCATCTGCGGCTTTTTTACCAATTTTGATAGCAGCAAGAGCAATAGCTAATGCGGCTACATCAGTAAACATGTGAGCGGCATCAGACAGTAATGCTAAACTTTGGGTAATAAAAGCAGCGACAACTTCTACTATTAAAAAAGTAGTCGTTAAACCCAAAGCAAACATTAATTTCTTACTATTTCCTTCAGTAACAACCGCATGGCTATGATCATGATGTTCTGACATAAAATTTTCCTTATTCAATCCATGATTAGCAGAGATACTTGAGACAGGCTCAATATCTCTGCTAAAAATTGCTTAATCTAATGGATTAAGAAGCTTTCTTTTCATTCATCCAGCGGTACAGTACGGGCAATAAAACCAATGTAAGCAGGGTAGAGGAGATAATTCCTCCAATAACCACTGTTGCTAAAGGTCTCTGTACTTCTGCCCCAGTTCCGGTTGCCAAAGCCATCGGGACAAACCCAAGGGACGCCACACAAGCTGTCATCAGCACAGGTCTAAGACGCAAAATTGCACCCTGCCACGTTGCATAATAAAGGTCATATTGTTGTCGCAACTCTTTGATAAAGGTAAGCATGACTAAGCCATTCAGTACAGCCACCCCCGATAGTGCAATGAAGCCAACCCCTGCTGACATGGATAATGGAATGTCACGCAACCACAACGCGATTAAGCCTCCACATAAGGCAAACGGTACACCACTAAAGACCAGTAAGCTTTCTTTGATATTATGGAATACAGCCATCAATAAAATAAAGATCGTCAACAATGCGAGCGGAACCACCAATTGCATACGCGCTTTTGCAGACATCAGATTTTGAAATTGACCGCCATAATCTATCCAATAACCGCTTGGTAATTCCTGTTTGGATAACGTGCTCTGAAGCTCTGTTACGAATGAGCCTAAATCACGTCCTTCTACATTTGCAGTAATAACCACTCGACGTTTACCATTTTCACGGCTGACCTGATTAATACCCAGGATATTTTCAACGCGTGCCACATCTTGCAGTTGGACTAAACCACCATTCGGCAATTGAATAGGAAGTACCGCTAACTGTTCAGGACTACGCTGGGATTCATCTAGACGGATGACAAAATCAAAACGCTTGTCTCCCTGTAAAATTGTTCCAACATTCTGGCCACCGACACTTGTAGCTACCAGATCCTGAATTGCTCTTACCGACAAGCCATATTGTGCAGCTCTGGACTTATCCACCTCTACATTCAACAAGGGTAAGCCACTGGTCTGTTCTACATTAACGGCTGTCGCGCCTGAAATTGAGTTAATTTTTTGAGAAATTTTATTCGCTTCGCGATTTAGAATCTCCATGTCATCACCAAATAATTTGACACCCACATCACTTCGCACCCCTGAAATTAACTCGTTAAAGCGCAGTTCAATGGGTTGCGAGAACTCACTGTTATTTCCCGGCAATGTCGCTAAGAAAGTAATCATTCTTTGGCGAAGCTCATCAATCGTTTGTTTTGGATCAGGCCATTCATCATGAGGTTTTAACAGTACCACGCCATCTGAAATGTTGGGTGGCATAACATCTGTGGCCACTTCTGCTGTACCGGTACGAGCAAAGATCGCTTTAATTTCAGGAAATTCTTTCAACAGTAACTTTTCAGTATTTTCCTGCATTCTCAGTGACTGTTCTAACCCTGTACTTGGGGAACGCATTTGCTGAACAGCAAAATCACCTTCACCCAGTTGAGGTGCAAACTCGCTACCTGTTTGAGTGGCTAGCACGCCCGTAAGCACTAAAATACAGGCAGCCACAATAGTCACAAATAAACGAAGCTCATAGGCTTTATCTAAAAGCAGTTCATATTTGGTTTTAAGCCAATGCATCCAGCGACTTTCGGTTTCCTTGACTTCTCCAGTGACAAATAGGGCAACTGCGGCTGGCACAAAAGTGACAGATAAAATCATGGCCCCAATTAAAGCCAGTACAACAGTCATTGCCATAGGATGGAAAAGTTTGGCTTCTACACCCGTCAGGGTAAAGATAGGTAGATAAACCACCAAAATAATTAACTGTCCAAAAATCAGAGGACGACGCGCCTGTTTTGCAGCCAAGAAGACTTCTTTAAATCTTTCAGAACGGCTAAGTAAACCACCTTTCAGCTTCTGAGCTTCTGCTAGCCGACGGATACAGTTTTCTACAATAACCACTGCACCATCAATAATAATACCGAAGTCCAGTGCCCCTAAACTCATCAGATTTGCACTAATCTTCTGCTCTGCCATTCCCGTCAAGGTAAACAGCATTGACAGTGGAATAACGCAAGCCGTGATCAGCGCAGCACGGAAATTACCTAGAAAGAGAAATAAAATAACAATGACGAGGATTGCACCCTCAATCAAATTTTTCTGAACGGTTTTGATCGCCCGATCAACCAAATGCGTACGGTCATACACAGTCTCAATCACCACACCTTTAGGTAGCGATTGCTGGATCGATTGCACCTTTTCATCAATGGCTTGAGCAACGGTACGGCTATTTTCTCCCATCATCATCATGGCAATACCCAATACAGTTTCTTCACCATTATAGGTTGCAGCCCCTGTTCTCAAGTCATGACCAATTGAGACATTGGCGACATCTGCCACCCGAATCGGATAGCCGTTTTTATTGGCAATACTGATGTTCTGGATATCTTCAATCGTGTTTAAAGTGCCGGGAACACGAACCGTTAGCTGTTGTCCATTTTTCTCAATATAGCCAGCACCACGGTTTTCATTATTCTCTGTTAAGGCAGTTTGTAAATCAGACAAAGGAATTTGCAATTGTTGCAATCGGTTCAGATCCGGGGCAACCACATAGGTTTTATTAAAGCCACCAATGCTGTTGATCTCCGCAACGCCTTTTACGCGCTGTAATTGTGGCCTTACAATCCAATCCTGAATTTCACGTAAATCCATAGCCGAATAAGCGGTCCCATCCGGTTTTTTAGCATTTGGTTCGGCTTTAATCACCCATTGATAGATTTCACCTAAACCTGTCGAAATAGGTGACATGTTAGGTTGCACATCTTCAGGCATTTCTCCCATTGCTTCTTGCAAGCGCTGGTTGATAAGCTGTCTGGCCCAGTAAATATCCGTGCCATCTTCAAAAATGATGGTCACTTGCGATAAGCCGTAGCGTGAAATAGAACGGGTTTGTTCCATTTTCGGCATGCCTGACATGGCATTCTCGATTGGATATGTAATCCGCTGTTCCATTTCTAAAGCCGTAAAACCATTGGCTGAAGTGTTAATCTGCACCTGAGTATTGGTAATATCTGGTACAGCATCAATCGGTAACTTTTGATAACTATAAATACCAATAGCAATCCAAGCCGCAATAAACAGCATGACCCAGATTGCGTTATGGATAGAAAACTGGATCAGTCGATCAAACAGTCCTTCAGGTTTTACCGATTCGTGGTCTGGAATTTGAGGAGTTTCAGTGCTCATGTGAAGCCTCTCCTTTTTCCAGCTCGGATTTCAGTAAAAAACTGCCTTGAGCGGCATATTTTTGTCCCTGACTAAGCCCACTCACCACTTCAATCCATTGGCTCTCCCCAGATGATTGCCCTAATTTCACAGGTTGCGGACTGAATTCAACTTTTTGTCCATGCTGAGTGGCGACAAAAACCACATCTTTTCCATCGACATTCTGAACTGCGGACTTAAGTACCCGTAATGCGGTACTTTCACTCCGTTGTTGCAACTGTACGTTCACCATCAAGTTTGGACGTAATTCGGTTGCATTCGATTCAACTTTTGCTCGCACCTGAAGACGACCTGTTTGAATATCCGCTTCAGTATTTAAAGTCTGAATAACAGCTTGATAAACCTTTTCTGTTTGCAAGGATTTAAATTCGATCTTTTGATTCGGGGCTAAGCCCATAATTTCAGAATTTGGAACAATAAACTCAAGCCAGAGTTGATCTAACCGGTCTATCGTAAAGAGTTGATCGGCTAACTGAACATTTTCCCCGAGAACCAAATCCTTTTTACTGATCACGCCAGAAATGGGAGCTTTCAAAATATAGCGTCCGTTACTGGCATTCACTGCACCAAATGCACTTAAACGTGATTGGGCCGCTTGAACCTGAATTTGTGCCCGTTTATAGCTGTTATAAGCACGTTGATAGTCCTGTTTTGCTGAAATGCCCTGTGACCAAAGCTGACGCTCACGATCATAGTCTTGTTTCGCCAGTTCAAGGTTGGTTTGTTCAATTTTAAGATTGGCCTGCTGATCAACTAGATCAGGAACAAGCAACGCAGCCAAAGGCTGTCCTTTCTGAACTTTTTGACCGAGTTCTACATAGACATTTTCTACATGACCACTAAAACTCGGTGAGACGTGCGCTTGCTGATCCGTATTCACATTCAGTTTGGCAGGATAAGAACTTAATTTAACCACCGGGCCTTGATCGACCGCTGATAATTGTATGCCCTGTTCCACCAGTTGCTTGGCAGTCAGGCTCACACCTTCTGCATGCTCTTCGGTTTCACCGCCATGTTCTTCTCCGCTTTCTTCCTCTGCATGTTCATCTGATGTTTCCGATTTATTCTTACCAGTTAAGATCAAAAAAATACTGAGGAGTACGGTAGCGCCGATAACCAAACTAATCAGTAGAGGTTGAGAGATTTTTCCGCTCTGTTTTTTTAAGCTGTTTTTAAGATCGAACATGTTAATTTCCCCCACCAATGACAGGCATGGCCTGTATGTCTTGCCATAAGTTTTGATTGATTTGTGCAATAGCATCTTTCGACATGACTTCACTTGGGCTAATGCCTAAGCTCAAACTTTCTGCTTCAATGGCCTTTTGCCAGCCATCCCGTAACAACTGGACTTTACGCAGACGGATGTCTTGTAATTGAAGCGTGGCTTGCTGAACATCGGTTAAAGCAAACTTGCCTGCCAAGAAACCTTGTAGCGTCTTACTTTGAACTTGAGTCGCCAAAGGAATTTGAGTCTCGTCAACGACTTTGAATTGCAGCTCTAAACCCTGCAACTCGGTTAAAATTGTGCCTATTTGCAGCGCATTTTGCTTCAGATAAAACTCTTTCTGACGCTCTAATAAGTTCATTTTTTCTTGCGCGATTTTTATGCCATTTTGCTGACGATCGAAAATATTAAGCGGTACACTGACTCCGACTACTAATTGATTTTGTGTGGAGTTTTCCAAGGATTGGGTGCGGTTGACACCTAGGTTTAAAGTGGGGTTAGGACGTGCCTTTGCCCTTAGTTGATCAACCGTTGCTTGAGACTCTAATACCAGTAAAGCTCGATATTTCTCAACGTAGTTTTCCGCTAAATATTCTTGAACCTGTTCATGAGTCGATTTTGGCCAGAGCTTTTGTGAAGAGAGGTTTACCTGCAATGACTTATCAGACGTACCCCATAAATTTGATAATTGTTGGGTGGCCACTTGTACCTGTAAGTCTGCCTGTCTAAAAAGACGGATATTTTCAGCATGGCTTAAACGTGCGCGATTTACATCTACTTGGGCAATACTGCCTGCATTAAAGCGCTTTTCGATTGCTTGAAGGTTTTCTTGGCTCACCCGAAGTTGTTCATTGACAATGTTTTTTTCAAGTTCAGCAATGGCCAGTTGTGACCATACATATTTCACTGCAAGCTCAATTTGTGCTTGATAAATCTTCTGTTTCAGCGCTGTTTTATCTGTAGAGAGACTGGCTAATTTTTGGTTTGCTCTTCGCTCACCAAAAATATCCAAGGGTTGTGATATGCCAATGGTAAGCTCTTTTTCATTATTTGAACCAAATCCCGTTTGTTCAACTGACAGTTCAGGATTTTTAAACAGCTTACTTTGCTGAAGATTCGTGGCATTAATGCTGTTTTGCGTTTCCCAGAAATTTTGGGACGCTTGATATTGGTTAACCTGCTCAATAGCTTGCTGCAGCGTTAAATCTTGAGTACTGGCGACTACGGAAGTACTGAAGCTGATCATTGCAGATAGCAAGATACCGCTACCTAAGGCTGACCAGGATAAATTCAGGATGGAGGTATCCTGATGTAATTTGTTTTTTGACATGAAAATGCCCCACGCATAATGAAATTAGGAGTGGTGGGCTTTTATAAGACTACCCCACCAATAGTAGGGGCAAATCGGGAGGCGGGGTTAATTGATCCAGATAAGGGGGTTTATAAAAAGTTATTCCCAAATAAGTTGGGGTAATGCCGGTCTCAAAATTAGCTTTAAGCTTCAGATCATCGGGTGGGTCAATCTGAATCACGATTGTATTTGAGAAATGACTGCACTTTTCGTTAAAACAAACCTTCTGACAATAGTCATAGATTTCTTTATAGTTTTCTAGGGAATAAAGTGCTTGACGAGGACTATCACTCTTTTCGTCTAAATCGATTGGATTAGAGAGTATTGAATTGGGTATGTTTGGCATTTCATGCAGACAAGCAGCCTCTGCCACACTCCAAATATTCTGGAATGTGAATAAGAGTACCAATATCTGGATTAGAAATGTTTTTCTCTTCATACACAAATCTGTATTTAAAACACCAATCGGAAGCTAACCAAAGCTATCTAAGATCTGATCACAAAATTTAAGTCACCTTAATCTTTTTGCAGCCTTAAGTAAAGATATACAGAGTTTTTGAAAAAGCATAGGTCTAGATAATCAAGCTAGATTTTTTAGAACTCCACATTGGTCAATTGTACATAAACCATCACAAGTACCTCTTAAATCAGATAATTGTTCAATAAGCTTTTGTTGCTTGATTATATTTTCTCTGATAGCACTGACATGTAAGTCAATTAATTCATTCACATCTGAACAATTTTTCTTGGGATTATCTTTATAGGTGAGTAATTGACGAATTTCATTCAAACTCATATTTAAAGTTCGGCAATTCAAAATAAACTTAATTCGCTCAACATAGCCTATATCGTAAAGGCGGTAATTTCCTTCCGTTCTTTCGGGTTCCGGAATTAAACCTTCCTTTTCATAAAACCTAATTGTTAATACTGAACATGAGGTTTTTTTAGAGAGTTCACCAATTTTTAAATGCATTGAGTTGGTATTTCCAAAAAATCTTGACTCTATAGTAACTATAGGGATTCTAATATTCAAAGTTTATAAATTTTTTTAATGGGTATAATTATGAGTGGTTGTGGATGTAGTAAAGAAACACCATGCGAAGATAAGAAATCTCAACAAGAAAATCATCCATCAATTGCAGAAGCAAACAATTCAAAGAATTGTGATAATACGCTTAGCTGTTGTGGTGAAGAGGAAGAAAAAAAATCTTCATCTCCTTGCTGTAACACTTCAAACAGTTGTGAAGATACCGCTCAATCCTGTTGTGGTTCTGATCCCAAAGAAAATTTAAGCACTGAAGACGTTTTAAAAGATTCGCACTACATGAGTGAATACTTAGTTCCCAAAATGGATTGTTCTGCGGAAGAACAGATGGTTCGTATGGCGCTATCTTCAATTGATGGTGTTCAAAAACTCATCTTTGATTTACCTAACCGGTCTTTAAAGGTTCTACATAATCAAAAAGATGAAAATATAACTACCAAACTTGAAGCTTTGGGTTTTGGTGCAAAGCTTGTGAAGACTGAAACTTATATAAGCAATCAACAAGCTAAGCAAACAAGTACCTATACCATTCCTAAAATGGATTGCTCTGCTGAAGAGCAAATGGTCCGTATGGCTCTTGCAGATATTGAAGCAGTTAAAGGTCTTACTTTTGATCTTCCCAATCGAAAACTGAAAGTCTTCCATAATGAAGGGAGTCAGCAAATTACGGCCAAACTTGAAGGACTGGGTTTTGGGGCGAAACTTGATGAAACACAGCTTTCTTCAGGCGATATACCTAATGAACCTGATCCTGTGAGACAAGCTAAAGTACTTAAACTGTTATTAGGCATTAATGCTCTACTTTTCTTTATAGAATTCATCAGCGGAATTATTGCTGCGTCTACAGGATTGATTGCTGATTCTCTAGATATGTTTGCCGATGCAGCCGTTTATGGTATTGCGCTATATGCCGTCGGAAAAGCTGCGAAATATCAAGTGAAAGCAGCCCATTTCGCAGGTTGGATTCAGTTATTACTTGCTGTCATCGTGATTATTGATGTCATTAGACGATTCATGTTTGGAAGCGAGCCAGAATCAACGCTCATGATTGTTATTGGCCTGCTCGCACTTATAGCTAACGTGACATGCTTATATCTTATTTCTGGTCATCGAGAAGATGGCGCACATATGAAAGCCAGTTGGATTTTCTCGGCGAATGACGTTGTCGTAAATATGGGCGTTATATTTGCCGGTGTACTCGTGGCGTGGACGGGATCAGCTTACCCAGACTTAATCATTGGCATCCTGGTTTCTTTATTCGTGCTTAATGGTGCTCGAAAGATTTTGGCTTTGAAGTAAGAGTATCGAAAATGAATCTATTTCAAGTTAAACAAAATCAGATCGTCAAAATTAGAGATCTCAAAAAAGGTAATCAATACAGTCATACCACTGATCCCGTATTGGAACGGCTCCAACTATTAGGTTTTAGAGAGGGTGAAACTCTACAAGTACTCACTAAAGGTGTTTTTGGCGGAGATCCTGTTTTAGTTCAAATTGAAACTTCAAGATTCGCATTAAGAAAGAATGAAGCTGAAAGAATTTTTGTAGAGTTAGTATCCAATGAAGATTAAGAACATTGCATTAGTCGGTAATCCAAATTGCGGAAAAACCTCTTTATTTAATACGCTTACTGGTACGCGACAAAAAGTTGCCAACTATGCTGGGGTTACCGTAGAAAGAAAAGAAGGTTCTTTTAAATTACCTTCTGGTGATGCAATACGAGTATTGGACTTACCCGGAACTTACAGTTTAAAACCTAGTAGTTTAGATGAAGAAGTCACCAGGGCAGTTTGTTTGGGCGAGCTAAAAGGTGAAATTCTACCCGATATTTTTATATGCGTTGTAGATGCCACAAATTTAAGCTTACATTTGAGCTTGGTTCTCGAAGTTCGTGCTCTAAATCGCCCTATGATTCTTGTATTAAATATGATGGATGAGGTCAAAAAGCGTGGTATTTCCATTGATAAGGATAAACTGTCTCAACTGTTAGGTATCCCTGTAGTTGAAGCTGTCGCAGTTAAAACAAAAGGAATTCAAGATTTAATTAATCAATTAGATCAAAAAAATCTTTTTATTACTCCTTATCATTCTGAATTAAGTCATTTTGAACAGGTCAAACAAATCACCAAACAAGTTATTTTAAATAATGACAGTGGTGATAAAAGAACCGCATTTCTAGATAAAATTTTTCTACATCCTGTATTGGGTTTAGTAATCTTAACTTTAACCATGTTTGTGATGTTCCAGGCGGTATTTATATGGGCAACGCCTTTTATTGAATTCATTGAAAATTTTGTCGCATGGCTCAGTGATTTTATTGGACCACTAATCCAACATCCTCTATTAAAAAGCTTGGTTGTGGATGGGGTAATTGCTGGTGCAGGTAGCGTGCTTGCATATATGCCTCAGATTTTGATTTTATTCTTCTTCATTTTAATGCTTGAAGAGTCAGGCTATTTACCCCGGGCAGCATTTCTTTTAGATAAATTAATGTCTAAAGCCGGGCTTAGCGGCCGTTCATTTATTCCTCTGCTATCCAGTTTTGCTTGTGCCATTCCCGGAATTATGGCAACCAGAAGTATCAGCTCTGAACGGGACCGATTAGCAACAATTATGATTGCACCCTTGATGACCTGTTCAGCAAGATTGCCAGTATATGCTTTATTGATCGCGGCATTTATTCCCAACCAATTAATCTACGGCTGGTTAAGTCTGCAAGGATTAGTCCTTTTTGGTCTTTATATGTCGGGAATAGTCTCAGCGTTATTAGTTTCAGTGTTTCTGAAGTTGGTTCGAAAAGATAAAACTGAAAGTATTTTTATTTTTGAACTTCCCACATACCGAATTCCAGATATTAGAAATATTGCATTAGGCTTATATGATAGGGCAACTATTTTCTTAAAACGAGTTGGTGGCATTATCGTTGCGCTGTCTATCTTGTTATGGGTGCTAGTCACGTTCCCTCAACCACCAGATAATGCAAGCATGCCGGCCATTAACTATAGTTTAGCTGGTCAGTTAGGGCATTTAATTCATCCTATATTTGCGCCTATTGGGTTTACATGGGAAATATGTATTGCACTCATTCCTGCTATGGCAGCAAGGGAAGTTGTAATTGCTGCTCTTGGGGTGATTTATGCGATGTCAGGTGATGAAGATACAGTAACTCAAAGTCTGTTAAGTCAAATTTCAGGCCCGGATGGATGGGGGTTAGCCACAGGTTTATCATTATTGGTATGGTTTATTTTTGCTCCCCATTGTCTTGCTACGTTAGCAACAATTAGACGAGAAACTGGCAGCTGGAAACAGCCCATCATTATGGCAACTTATTTGTTTGCATTAGCCTACATCTTTTCATTCATCACATATCAAGTTGCGAGTAATTTTTAATTAGCAAATGAATAAAATAAGGGAGCTAGCTCCCTTATTTTATTGAAATACTCACTATAAATGAAGCGCTTTTACAAGAAAAACTGTATAGATATCAATAATATTAAACAGCTTCCTAAGAAAACTTCTAATTTAATTATAAATTATGAAAGAGTTCCCTCTTTTTAGTGCAATTCATGAAATTAGGTTTAAATATCAAAAATTATGGCTTAATGAAGAGCATGATCTTGTAGACACTTTTAGTGAAATAATAATCAAAATATTGGAATGCTCCCAGTAGCCTAGACACAAAACCGATTCTAAAATTCTTATACTCGATATGGATAATTATTCTGAAAATTTTTTAGTATTAATTTCTTGTAGATAAGTGAAGATCTCATCTACTGTAGCTCTCGCTGTTCTAGAAACGCCAATTAATGTTGCAGATGCCATACCTGTCCAATCTCCATATCCAACTAACCACAAGTTAGGTAACTTAATAGACCTTCCATTTTGAACTTCTACAAAGTTATCTCGCTCTACTATATCTATACTTTTTAGATGATTTAATGAAGCCTTAAATCCAGTACACCAAATAATCACATCAATTTTCTCTTTTTTTCCATCTGGCCAAATAACTGCATCTGTAGCTAAAGATTGAAAAGGTGGACGGCTATGTAAGACTCCTCTATTCCTTGCCTCTTTGACACTATCGATCATCACAATATCACCTAGGCCACCTATTGGCTGGTCAACTTTTCTTCCTTCTTGTTGTACTTTTAAACGCTCAGTTGCTCTTAAAAACAGTACTCGACCATCGACATCATCAGGTAAAAATTGAGGCGGAGTTTTTGTGACCCAAATGGTTTCAGCAACTTGTGAAACCTCAGCGAGTATTTGCGCGCCCGAATTCCCCCCACCCACCACGATGACTTTCTTATCTTTAAATGAATCTGCATTCAGGTAATGGGCTGAATGTAACTGCGTGCCTTGAAAGTTTTCCTGTCCCGGATAATCAGGAATAAACGGCTGGCGCCATGTCCCTGTTGCACTGACCACCACCTTGGCTCGCCAAAACTTTTCTCCAGCATATACGTCTAAATACTTTCCCTTCGATTCCACACGATCGACATGTACTGGACGAACAATCGAAAATTGATATCTCTGTTCATAAGCCGATAAATACTGGATCACCTCATTTCGTGTTGGATAGGTCTGTTCAGTGATGGGCATCATCCAACCGGATAGAGAACTCCAGGTATTAGGAGAAAAAAGACGCAATGACTCCCAGGTATGCAGCCAGGCACCCCCCGCTTGATTTTGCTCATCCAATATAATGAATGGGATTTTCTTGCGCTTTAAAAAATAAGCGGTAGATAAAGCGGCCTGCCCACCACCGATAATGATCACATCAGTTTCAGTCTGTTTCTGGTTCAAAGCCTTCACCTTTTCCTTATTTATCTCTGACTTCTTTAATGTAAAAACCCAATCATGAAGACTGGGTTTTTACAATATTCATTGTACCTTTAACAGCACTTCATCGGTACAGCATAAAAGTGTTACTGACCTGGCAATGAGGCGCAGTATTTAATACCATCCAGCATTTATAAACTGCGCTGATTTACACGCTTGGACAACTCTTCAGCCGATTCCTTGCGTTCAGAATAACGATCTGTCAGGTATTTGCTTTGTCCACGAGTCAGTAGGGTGAACTTAAATAACTCTTCCATCACATCCACAATCCGGTCATAGAAAGCCGAAGGTTTCATTCGTCCATCTTCTTCAAACTCCAAAAAAGCTTTTGGAACTGAAGACTGATTTGGAATGGTGATCATCCGCATCCACCGCCCCAAAATACGCATCTGGTTCAGGCTGTTAAATGACTGTGATCCGCCACTGACTTGCATCAAGGCAAGAGTTTTACCTTGGGTAGCACGGATTGCCCCTCCTGCCAGTGGAATCCAGTCGATTTGAGATTTAAAGATTGAACTCATAGAACCATGGCGTTCAGGTGAACACCAGACCATGCCTTCTGACCATGCTAAAAGCTCATGCAGTTCTTTTACTTTTGGATGCTCAGTATCCGCATCTTCTGGTAAAGGAAGCCCTTTAGGATGAAAGATTTTTATTTCCGCCCCAAAATGCTCAAGGATTCGACCGGCTTCAAGAACTGCAAGGCGACTGTAAGAACGTTCTCGATTAGAGCCATACAGCAGCAAAATTCGCGGAGGATGAGCAAGTTCTTTGGCTTGAACTTTTTCAAAGGTGGGTTGCTCAAGAAGATTTAGATCTACATTTGGGAGATTCATAGAGTTAGGCCTCTTTAAAAACTTTCTTTCTCAGCCAGAGTGAAACACTCACCAAGGCAATCAACACAGGAACTTCGACCAGTGGGCCAATAATCGTGGTAAAAGCAACAGGCGAAGCGATACCAAAAGTTGCAATCGCTACTGCAAGTGATAATTCAAAATTATTCCCCGCTGCGGTAAATGCAATTGCTGTGGTCTTAGGATAGTCATTGCCCATCCATTTACTCATAAAGAAGCTGATGAAGAACATTAAAACGAAGTAAATGGTTAAAGGAATCGCGATGCGTAAAACTTCAAGCGGAAGACTCACGACATCACCGCCTTTTAGGCTAAACATGGCCAGAATGGTGAACAGCAAAGCCATTAAACTCAGCGGACTGATTTTCGGAATGAACTTGGTTTCATACCATTCCACGCCTTTCTGTTTCACCAAAATCCATCGCGTTAAGAAACCTAATAAGAACGGAATACCAAGATAAACCAGAACAGCATGGGTGATGGTCCAGAAATCGACATTAATGACCTGCGAAGCGACACCAAAATAGGGTGGAAGGAAGGTCAGGAATAACCAGGCATAGGTACTGAAAAATAGAATCTGGAAGATGCTGTTAAAGGCAACTAATGCTGCAACATATTGATTATCACCACAGGCCAAGCCATTCCACACCAGAACCATGGCAATACATCGAGCAAGACCAATCAGGATGACACCGGTCATATATTCTGGATAACTATGTAAAAATATGATTGCCAGGGCAAACATGAGTACTGGCGCGATCAGCCAGTTTTGTACTAAGGACAAAGTAAGGGTTTTCTTATCCTTAAACACTTGTGGCAAAGTCGCATAGTTCACTTTTGCCAGTGGTGGATACATCATTAGAATAAGACCAATCGCGATTGGAATATTCACTGAATCAATGCTTAATTTATCGAGTGCGACAGAAGCCTGAGGAAAGAAGTTTCCGATGGCAATGCCTAAGGCCATGGCAATAAAAATCCATAGCGTCAGGTTGCGATCTAAAAAAGATAAGCGTTTTTCAGACATTTCACTTACTCAACGTTCGAAATTTGATTAATTGCTGCAATCAATTCTGAGCGAGATAGTTTATCTACATTAAGTTTAAATAAAGCATCTAAGCGACGATTGATATGTTCAACAGTGCTCATAAAGGCTTTCATTTTTTCTTCTTTATTCACGTCTAAGTGTGAAGGATCAGCCAAGCCCCAATGTGCCTTGATTGCTCCACCCAAATAAAGTGGACATGCTTCTTGAGCAGCAGAATCACATACTGTGATCACAACATCAGGTTGATATTGTTCACAATCATTAATCGTTTTACTCCATAAACCTTCGGTAGATAATCCTAAGTTTTCAAGGGTTTCTAAAGTTAGCGGGTGAACTTGACCTGAAGGCTTACTCCCAGCGCTATAGGCTTTCCAACCTTCTGGTGCTCGGCTATTAAACAAAACTTCAGACAAAATGCTACGGCAGCTATTTCCAGTACATAAAAATAAAAATTTCATTGAATTACTCACAATAACTATTTACAGAAAGGGGGTGTTGATCATCCAGCTTTGATTGAGATTGAACCGTCTTCAAAATATCTAAAATTTCATAACACCAGTTGGCCAATTTTGGATTGATACTGTAGTAAACCCATTGGCCTTGTCTGCGATCTTGAAGTAGCCCTGAAGCACGTAAAAGGGCTAAATGTCTTGAAATTTTCGGTTGACTGAGTTGTAGTTTTTCAGTCAAATCACATACACATAGTTCTTTATTTTCAACAATTAATGTCACTATATTGAGACGTGTTTCATCTGATAAGCATTTAAAAAAATTAACTTGATCCATATAAATCTCCTTCACATTCTTTCCATTCAAGAGATGAGAAAGTACTATTTAATTCTTTGGCCATTTTCATCAATAATTTTTTCACCATCTTCTTTGCTAAATGCGCCTTTCTGAGGAAACGGGAGAATATCCAAAACAACTTCAGAAGGACGACACAAACGTGTACCTAAATCCGTAACAACGAATGGGCGGTTAATCAAAATGGCACTGTTGCAAATAGAGATTTGAGTCGATGATGTTCCCTTTAAAAAGTACTTAGAGACCGAAAACCCTGTTGATTAGACA
>NZ_JIBB01000048.1:0-19214 GCF_000620525.1 Acinetobacter sp. UNC436CL71CviS28 | reverse complement strand
CATTGATCACACGAAGACAAAAGCAGCTTCACCACAAACGAATGGGATCTGTGAACGCTTCCATAAAACAATACTGCAGGAGTTTTATCAAATTACATTTAGGAAAAAGCTTTATAGCACGCTAGAAGAGTTGCAGACGGATCTAGACGACTGGCTGAAATTCTATAATACTGAACGGACTCATCAAGGAAAAATCTGCTGTGGTCGTACACCATTTGAAACTTTACTTGATGGAAAACAAATTTGGGCTGAGAAGAATTTAGCTCAAATTTAACCTGACAGGCACAATAAAAATCGGGTAACTGTCAGATCAGGTTTGAGCTAGTACATATAAAAAATATTTGTTTTTATTAGGCCTTATCGCCCTATTTTTCTAAAAATAAGGCGATAAGTGAGCAAATATTTTATTGAGATTTTGCTGGAAAACCATCTTCTGCTAAAGCATTTGTAATCTTGTCGATACTTTCGGTTGATTCTACACTGACGACCTTGGTCGCTAAATCAATATCAACTTTGGCACTAGGGTCTATTTCATGAATGGTTGCAGTCACACCACGGGCGCAGCCCCCACAAGTCATATTTTCAATCAATAATTTCATGGATTTTCTCCAAATAGAACATCACTTCAAGCAAAGTTTAAACCTTTCCATGATGGTAAGGTCAAGTGTATTCTTTTAAAAAATTTGCTTGACCTTACCATGATGTCAATCTGTATGCTGCACCTTAAAGATTGTCATGACAGAGGTTGTTATGGATTCAAAAAATATAAAACCCTCTCCCTATCGTGAAACATTATCCATCACCGGTATGACCTGTGCTTCCTGTGTTGGGCGTGTGGAAAAGGCATTGAAGAAAGTGGAGGGCGTTGAAAGTGCCCAGGTTAATCTGGCCACTGAAAAGGCCGTGGTTTCTTCTTCTGAGCCTTTAGACCTTATGGTATTGACTAAAGCCGTAGAGCGAGCTGGCTATGAAGTTAGTGCTACGCAGCCCATAGAACTTGAAATTGATGGGATGACTTGTGCCTCTTGTGTAGCAAGAGTAGAAAAAGCCTTAAAAAAGGTGATAGGTGTACAACAGGCCAATGTCAATCTTGCAACTGAACGGGCTTGGGTACAAGGCAATACTCAATTACAGATTAATGATCTGATTCAGGCTGTACAAAAGGCTGGCTACACTGCCAAGCTGGTTGAGCAAGATCAAAATGAACAACAGGGCAAAAAGGCCTCAGAACAGCAACAGCTTAAACGTGATTTAATTCTTTCCCTGATTTTAGCTCTGCCTGTTTTCATTTTGGAAATGGGTTCGCATATGATTCCAGCCTTTCACATGTGGGTAATGGAATATATTGGTCATCAACCGAACTGGCTGATTCAATTTGTTCTAACCACACTAGTACTCATATTTCCAGGCCGACGTTTTTACCAGAAAGGAATTCCGGCCCTGTTCCGTTTGGCACCAGACATGAATTCTCTAGTTGCTGTTGGAACGCTGGCTGCATATAGTTTCTCACTGGTTGCAACCTTTATTCCAGAAATACTGCCTCAAGGCACAGTGCATGTCTATTATGAGGCAGCAGCCGTGATTGTGAGCTTGATTTTATTAGGACGCTATTTAGAGGCAAAGGCTAAAGGACGTACTTCACAGGCTATTCAACATTTAATAGGAATGCAGGCTAAAACAGCGCGTATTTACCGTGATGGGCAGGTGATAGAAGTACCAGTTGCAGAGGTGACTACTGACACGATTGTTGAGATTCGTCCTGGCGAACGTGTGCCTGTTGATGGGGAAGTAGTGGAAGGCCGAAGCTATATTGATGAGTCCATGATTACAGGTGAGCCTGTTCCTGTAGAAAAACATTCGGGAGATCAGGTGGTAGGCGGGACAATCAACCAGAACGGAACATTAAATATTCGGGCAACTGCGATTGGCGAGTCGTCTGTATTGGCACAAATCATTCGTATGGTTGAGCAGGCTCAAGGCTCCAAACTCCCTATTCAGATGTTGGTTGATAAAGTCACGATGTGGTTTGTTCCAATGGTAATGCTGTTAGCTACGCTGACTTTTATTGTCTGGTTTATTTTCGGTCCAGAACCTGCCTTAACTTTTAGTTTGGTGAATGCAGTGGCAGTATTGATTATTGCCTGCCCTTGTGCAATGGGACTAGCGACCCCGACCTCAATTATGGTAGGTACAGGACGCGGTGCAGAAATGGGTGTGTTATTCCGTAAAGGTGAGGCTCTTCAGCTTGTACAGGAAGTTAAGGTTGTTGCATTAGATAAAACAGGTACACTGACTGAAGGTAAGCCACTATTGACCGATTTTCATGTTCAGCAAAGTTTTGAACATAAGAAAGTTCTACAGATTGTGGCCTCGGTTGAAGCAAAATCTGAACACCCGATTGCACTGGCAATTGTTCAGGCTGCAGAGCAGCAAAAAATCAATCTGTTGCCTGTAACAGCTTTTGATTCAGTTACAGGATCAGGCATTAAGGCAGAGGTTGAAGGACAGAGTGTCCAGATTGGTGCTGACCGTTACATGCAGCAGTTGGACCTTAATGTTACATCTTTTGAGCAGGAAGCAGCACGTTTGGGACAAGAGGGTAAAACCCCAATCTATGTGGCAATTAACCATAAATTAGCAGCCATTATTGCTGTTGCTGACCCCATCAAGGAAACCACATATGCTGCCATTAATGCCTTACACCAGTTGGGTTTGAAGGTAGCCATGATTACAGGTGATAATCGCCATACTGCTCAGGCGATTGCTGCGCGTTTACATATAGATCAGGTCGTGGCTGAAGTTCTGCCTGATGGAAAAGTTGAGGTAGTACGTCAGTTGCAACAGCAATATGGTCGGGTAGCATTTGTTGGAGACGGTATTAATGATGCGCCAGCCTTGGCCCAAGCTGATGTTGGCTTGGCAATAGGCACAGGTACCGATGTGGCGATTGAGGCAGCAGAAGTTATATTGATGTCAGGTAATTTACAGGGTGTACCCAATGCAATCGCATTAAGTAAGGCAACCATTAGTAACATTCGACAAAACCTGTTTTGGGCGTTTGTTTATAATATTGCCTTGATCCCTATTGCGGCGGGGGTATTGTATCCTGCATTTGGTATTTTACTGTCACCCATCTTTGCAGCGGGTGCCATGGCATTATCTTCTGTTTTTGTATTGGGTAATGCCTTACGCCTAAAATATTTCAATGCGCCGCAAGTGAGTACATAAACTATATTGATAAGGGTGGAAATCAAATTAAGGTTGAAACCCTGTTTAGGCCAGAGGTAATAAATGAATATTGGTCAAGCTTCGAAACAATCAGGCATTTCAACTAAGATGATCCGTTATTATGAACAGATTGGTCTGCTTGAGCCTGCTAAAAGAACGGATTCTGGCTATCGGATTTATTCAGAACGTGATCTAAAAACCTTGGTTTTTATAAAGCATGCCAGAGATTTAGGCTTTTCCTCAGAGCAAATGAAAGAACTGGTTTCCTTATGGAAAAATACAGATCGTCAAAGTGCTGAGGTTAAGCAACTGGCTTTAAAACATATCGATGAATTAAAACAAAGAATCGCCAGATTTCAGGAAATGGTTAATCTTTTACAGACATCAGCAAATTATTGTACTGGCGATAATAGTGCAGATTGTGCAATTTTAAATCATATTGAAAAAGGGAAATAAAATAGCGAGGATGGTTATTCATGCTACAGGAAAATATACCTAAAGCTATATACAATACGAGAGACAGATGTTCTGATAATTTTTTGATTTTGTTTAATTAATATATAAATTTATATTTATTTGCGGTATAAAGTAATTTTCTAGAAAAACTATCATCTAAAAAATATAAAAACTTTCTAACTGACCGGGACAAATTTTCTGTACTGAACTGAATACAACCTAAGGCTGCCGCTGTTTTCACGTCGATTTCAGCTACATACTCAACATCTAAATTAATATATTCGGATACTAAAGCAGTTAGTCATCCCAACCTAAATTATTTCACTATAACTCCTCAATAAGTTTATCTGTTCTTTTATCTATAGAGAAATTTTTATTTAAGTATTTAATTTAATGGAGATTTTTTTAAAGCTATGTATGCAATATTGATTGTTAGTACTCTATTAAATGAAAATGTAAATAATAGTAATTATCATTTACAATTAATTTATATAAGTATATTTTACTCATCACACTATTTTTACTTAATAGAGTGATGAAGATGAGATCGTTCACGGATAAGATCGCTTTACAACATTTAGTCAATGCATATCTACAAGAAACAGGTAATGGTCGTTTTATTCCTAGCGCAGAACAATCGCAACAGTTACAAAATCAGAGTCAGGGAAATACCGTATTGTGTATTCCTTTGCAAACAGTTTCCGGGTTTTTATATGCGCCACTTGCCTATGTGAGCAAAGTAGGCAGACATCGTTTCGCTGCTTTACCGTGGGTAGAACAAGGCGGGAAAATACTGAAGCTGAGCCCGGTCAATTTGGCAGCAAACTTGTTGGAAAATTTAATTTTTCAAAAAAATGATGAAGCATTAGATTCCTCATCTTTGCTTGAATGCTGGATTCAAAGCCGCGGGGCTCTGCAACAATTTCTGAGTTACCGTGAAGAGCAGATCGATGCCGTAATTAAGGTCCAGCAAAACTTTATTCAAAGTGAGCAAGCTCTGGTTCTCGGGCATAGTATGCATCCCTCACCAAAGAGCCGTCAGGGTTTTGTTCAAAATGACTGGCAGCTTTATTCTCCAGAAACCCAAAGTACTTTTAAGATGCATTTCCTGTATATCCATCCAGATCAGGTAGTACATGACAATGCACATAAAACTGATATTTCTAACCAATTAAAACAGGACCTTGCACCATTTTTTAATGCCTATCATCAAGCCAAAATGGATGAGTATCCTGATTATGTGTTATTACCATTACATCCATGGCAAGCCCGCTACTTAAAAGATAAAGACTGGTATCAACAGCTTTTACATCAAGGCAGACTGGTTGATTTTGGTGCCTTGGGTTGGGAGATGAAAGCGACCACCTCGGTACGTACTTTATATAGCGAACAGGCGCCCTGGATGTTTAAAACATCTCTGACAGTCGCCGTAACCAACTCTATTCGTATCAATCTTTATAAAGAATGTCATCGTGGTTTGCTGAGCTACAAATTGTGGAATGATGAGTGTCTTTCCGGTTTCAGGCAGCGTCATCCACATTTAAAAACTATCAGTGATCCGGCCTGGATGGCTTTAAAAGTTAACGGCCAGGTTTTAGATGAAACCATTTGTATTTTGCGCGAAAACCCATTCCAGGAAAATGCTAATGTGACCTGTATTGCTTCACTCTGCCAAGACCATCCTTTTGAAGCTAGAAACCGTTTTAGCGAAATCTTTGCGAATCTTTCCCGAAAAACTGGTCAAAGCCAAGCCAATATTGCTTTGCAGTGGTTTGAGCGTTTTCTGGAAATCACGATTTTGCCACTAATGGAGTTGTATCATGAATTTGGTATGGCATTTGAGGCCCATCAGCAAAATACTTTAATTGAGCTTGAAGAGGGTATGCCTAAAAATGTCTGGTTTAGAGACAATCAGGGATTCTATTATATCAAGGAACTGGCCAGCGAAATTTTAGAACGTTTCCCGACACTGGCAACAGATGGCCAAGCAGTCTGTCCAATAGCTTTAGTGGATGAGCGTTTCCGTTATTACTTTATTGGTAATACTTTATTCGGTCTGATCAATGCCATTGGTATAACAGGAGTAGTTGAAGAGCAAAAACTGATTGAAATGCTGCAATCCTGTCTGATGCAGGCCTACCAGAAATATCCGGAAAGTAATTTATTAAAAACTGTTTTATATCAAGAAACCTTCCCCTATAAAGGTAATTTGATGACGCGTTTGTATGAGTTAGATGAATTACAAGCCCATATTTCTCAGCAATCCATTTACATCAACCTTAAAAACCCGCTGTATGTTGTACAGACTGTAGTGGAGGCTGAATATGCTTGATTTTATCGGGATCGGCTTAGGACCCTTCAATTTAAGTCTGGCAGCCTTGCTTCATCAGCAGAGCTCACTCAAATACCAATTTTTCGAGAAACGTCAGGATTTTGACTGGCATGCTGGCATACAGCTACCTAATGCCATGATGCAAGTACCTTTTATGGCGGATCTGGTTAGTCTGGTCGAGCCGACCAGCCCGTATAGCTTTTTAAATTATTTAAAAGCCCATCAACGTCTATATAAGTTCTATTTTCGGGAAAATTTATATATTCCACGCCAAGAATACAATCATTATTGTCAGTGGGTCGTTCAACAATTAGAGCATTTGCAGTTTGGTAGCCGAGTAACCGACATCGCGCCAATTTTAGGTGGTTTTCAGGTTATTACCGAACAAAAAGGCCGGCTATCTGTGCATCAAACTCGAAAACTGGTGTTGGGAACAGGGACAACACCCAAGTTACCCCAGCCATTACAGCGGATAGCCGAGCAACATCCACACTGTCTGCACTCCTCGAATTATCTACATCAGGGTGATCAGCAGTTATCGGGCAATGTGGTGCTCATTGGTTCGGGTCAATCAGCTGCTGAAATCTTTATTGACTTATTTGACAGGCAGATTAACCCTGAAACCGGGCAAGCAAAATTTCATTTATATTGGCTCACCCGTTCAGCAGGCTTTTTTCCCATGGAAAATACGCCGCTCGGTCTGGAAAGTTTTAGTCCAGATTATATGTCTTATTTTTATCATTTATCCCAAGACTTAAAAACGACATTACCTGCAACTCAGGCCAACCTGTACAAGGGTATTAGTGCCAAAACTATCCGGGACATTTATGAACGGCTTTATCAGCGCAGTATTGGAGCAGTAGATACACATGTCACTCTGGCAGGTCATTATCATCTTGAAAATGCCCAGCTGGTTCATGGAAAAAATATTCAGCTTAAATTTTTACAGATACAGAAACAGCAGAATTTAAATATACAAGCCAGTACGGTTATTGCTGCAACGGGCTATCAATATCCATCTTTAGACTTTTTAAATAAGCTTGGCTCTAAGATTGGTTTAAATCCACAGCATCAATGGGAAATTAATGAAAACCATCAACTCAATTATCAGGGTGATGGGGAAATTTATGTTCAGAACACGGACTTGCAGCATCATGGTGTCGGGACGCCTGACTTGGGTTTAGGAGCTTTTCGTTCTGCAAAAATAGCTAATCAAATTTTAGGTAAAACTTATTTTGAAATTGAAGGCCGACAAAGTTTTCAGGATTTTCAGATTAAGGAAACTGAAGCTTCGTTTGCTATGCCTGCTATAGCCAAAAGTAATTTTCGGACAGATGTGATTTCATCACCGATTTCAAAAAAAGTAGCAGATTTATTTCCTCAATATTCAATGAAATAAATGGGGAATTGTCATGGCTGAAATATCAAATTCAGATTCCCGTTCTGTTTCGGATCCTGACCTGTCCCAACGCTGGGTCATGCTGTCTGTTATGTTGGGAACAGGAACGGTGAGTCTCAATAATAGTAGCTTTAACCCGGCAATTCCCCAGTTGATGCAGGATTTTCAGATTGCAGAAGTAGCAGTAAGCTGGGTGGTGGTAGTTTTTCTTTTAACCATGAGCCTCAGCCTGCTGTTAACTGGTTTTTTAAGCCAGCGCTTTGGTCAGCGCCAAGTCTACTTATCTGCATTAAGTATTTTTATGTTGAGTTCAGTCTGCGGTGTATTTGCCTCTGGCTTTGAAACAGTATTGGCTGTACGGGCCTTACAGGGTTTTGCAAGTGGATTGATGATTCCATTGTCGCTGGGCATTATTTTTTCAGTGACACCGAAACAGCAACGTGGTAGTGCAACGGGACTATGGGGCGCAATGATCATGCTGACTCTGGCCTGTGGCCCGATGTTGGGTGCACTGCTTCTGGTCTGGTTCAGTTGGCAAGTACTTTTTCTGCTAAATGTTCCCTTGGCTATAGCAGCATTGGCCATCGGATGGTTATATTTGCCCAAGCAGTCACTTATTCGCAATTTGAAATTTGACTGGTTCGGTTTTAGCTTGCTGGCGGTTTCAATCATTTCGTTACTGTTGGGGCTAAGCACAATTAAGCAATGGGCAGATTTTTCCCAGTCTTTATTCTGGTGGCTCTTCGGTTTAAGTGGATTAAGCGGGTTTGGTTTTATTTGGTTCAGCCGAAAAAGAACCAGCACGATTATTGCTTGGCCCTTATTTCAAAGCCGTGAGTTTAATTACAGTCTGATCATTTCGATTGTACATACTGTTGGCTTGTTTATGAGCCTGCTACTGATTCCATTACTGGTCCAGAATACACTTCAGCTAAGTCCAATCTGGACAGGCCTATTGCTGATGAGTAGTGCCTTAGCCACCAGTCTATGCAGCAGACACGCAGGTAAATATCTAGATCAGCACGGTGCAAAACGGCTGATCAGTTTTGGCCTGTTGCTAACTGCAATCGCCTTTATAGGGCTGGGCCTGGCTGCCGGTCTATCTATTAGTTTGCTCATCTTTTGCATGATCATTCATGGTCTGGGTTTTGGCTTGTCATATATGCCTGCGACCACCGCAGGGCTTAATCATCTACATAATCCAGAGCTGGTCACGCAAGGGGCTGCTGTCAATAATCTGTTTCGGCGCCTCTGTTCGGCTGTCGCCGTGGTGATGGCTGCACTTTATTTACAAATTCGTACACAGCATTTGTTATTGAACCATGAACTGCCTATTGCACAACTGTATGCAATTCGCGAACTGTTTTTCTTCTGTGCCGGCATGATGCTATTAGGCTTGCCCTATGCATGGAAATTTCCACATTCAAAACAGTCCACACTTCATGTTTAAAATTAATAATCAAGGAAAAATTATGGGTCACTTAGCTACAGCATTCGCACAAAATAACCATTCCACTTTTACACCTACCTTGGCTTGGCAACAACCCGATCAGGCTGCTATTAAAAAGGTAGAGCAACGAGTTATTAAACAGTTATTTCAGGCACTGATTTATGAAGAGGTAATTGCAGCCACAATAGAAAATGAATGTTTTATCATTAGTGCTCAGGATCGAAACCAGCAGGCGGTAGAGTATATTGCCTCGGGTAAACACTATTTGAGTTTTGGTTTGGTGCGTATGGATGATCAGGATGTCATGCGCCAAGACCATACCGGGCAAAGAACGGTTGCACAATTAAATCAGGTGATTGATGAAATTGTTCGGGCTATTCCAAATGGGGCAAAACTAGAAGATTTTATTCATGAATTAAAACGGACTTTTATTCATGATGTGCAATCGCAGCAGTATCAAAATGCGTTTTCGCTTCCTGCTGTCCAGCACAGCTATGACGTTCTTGAAACCTATTTGATGGCGGGGCATCCCTATCACCCGTGTTATAAGTCCCGGGTTGGCTTCAGCCTGCAAGATAACTTGAAATATGGCGTAGAGTATGCACAACCGGTCCATCTGGTCTGGCTGGCTGTACATTCTTCTTTATGTTCAGAGAATGTCTCTCACTCAATTGATGCAGATCAGTTTTTACATGAACAGCTGACTAAAGGAGAGACAGAAATATTTAATCAGGTTTTGGTAAGGCAGGGCTTGGATGCTACTGAATATACTTGGCTGCCTGTACATCCCTGGCAGTGGGAAAATACCCTGGCCCATACATTTTTTGAAGAAATAACCGCACAAAAAATGGTGTATTTAGGCCGTGGTACTGATGCCTATATTGCGCAGCAATCATTAAGAACCTTAACCAACTTACAGCATCCAGAAAAGCCTTATATCAAACTTTCGATGAGTTTAACCAATACTTCAAGCTCACGAATTCTGGCTTCGCATGCCGCTATGAATGGCCCGTTAATTACCGACTGGTTGCAAGGCCTGATCGAAAAGAGCGAGATTGCCCATTCTTTAGATTTTGCAATTTTAAGAGAAGTACATGCGACTGCTGTTGACTTTACCAAGCTTCCCACATCTCATGCCAGACAGGCTTATGGCACGATTGGAAGTCTGTGGCGTGAAAGCGTTCACCACTATTTGAAGCCGGGGGAAGATGCCATTCCGCTGAACGGCATCAGTCATGTCCAGAACGATGGCCAACTTCTGATTCAGCCCTGGTTAGATGCACATGGAACTGAAGCCTGGCTGACCCAATTCCTCTCCGTGGTGATCCAGCCTATTCTGTTTTTATTGCATGCTGAAGGAATCGGCTCTGAGTCACATGGACAAAACATCATTCTGCTACATCAGAATGGCTGGCCAACCCGCATTATTTTAAAAGATTTTCATGACGGTGTTCGTTTTCATCCGGACCAACTCACCCATCCAGATGAGTGTCCTAAATTACATGCCTTGCCGGCAGAGCATGCCAAAGCCAATCGCATGTCCTTTATTTTGACCGATGATTTAAATGCAGTTCGGGATTTTAGTTGTGCCTGTCTATTTTTTGTCGCTTTAAGTGATATTGCGATCACCCTGCAACAGCAAATTGGGTTAGCTGAACAGCAATTCTGGCAAAAGGCGGCCGATATTATTCATCACTTCCAGAAAAAATACCCGCAGCATCAAAGTAGATATGAAAAATTTGATGTATTTGCAGCGCAGTTTTGCATTGAATCTTTAACCAAAAGACGGCTGTTTGGTGATAGCAAAGTACAGCTACGTCTGGTGAATAATCCACTACATGCATTTCGTCAACTATCAGTTTAAGAGTGTATCAGATGAATACGATGTTGTTTTCACCTACTGTTAGCACACAAATGGTTCTGGTCGATCTGGTAAACAGTTTTTTGGTAGAAGGCTATATTTCCGAGCAGGCTATTTTCACCCGGCAGCAGGCTAAAACCCGATTAAAAGCCCGTTTTGGCCAGTGTTTTGATTCATTATTTGAAGGGTATACAGATCAGAGCTATTTTGCTGTTCTGTTCAACTCACATGTAGCCGAATTTATTCTGTTGCCCGTACGTAAAGCCATTAAACAGGACTGGCAAATTCAGCCCTTGGCGTGCTGTTTTCGGGTAGAGGTTCTGACAGATCAAGGCTTTCAAACTTGTCTATGCAATGCTTTGGACTTATTTAATGCTATGCGGCGTTTGGAGTATTTTTCAGGCTGTGAGGAATCAAAGCTAGCAAACTTAAGCGCCGAACTGGAATTAACCTTGCTACAAACCCAGCTCAGTAACCATCATCAGATATGTTCTGAAACATGGTTATCAGATCAACCTGCTGAATTATTTATTCAGCTAGAACAGTATGCTGCACTTCGAGACCGTCCTTATCATCCACTGGCCAAGCTCAAAGAGGGTTTTTCCAATGATGAGTACCGGCAATTTAGCCCAGAATTTTCACAGCCCATCCGTTTGAACTGGGTAGCAATTAAAAAAGAAAAGCTGGTCTTTGGACAGGACGTGACCCAGCTTAAAATTCATCAACCCTCCAAAATTTTCTTGAGCAGTGAAGAAAATTTACAGTTACAGCAGGAGCTAAATCAGAAGGGGGTGAGTGATGATTATCTGGTTTTACCTATGCATGCCTGGCAGTTTGAGCATGTACTGGCAGATCAGTTTAAGCCAGAACTTGACGAGCAGGTGATTGTGCCCTTGCAATTTCAGTCTGCTGACCTGTATGCCAGTTCTTCGCTAAGAAGTTTGCTTTCTGAGACCAAACCACAAGATAGTTTGAAGCTTCCATTAGCAGTAAAATCTTTAGGCTCGCTACGGTTTTTACCGATTGTCAAAATGATTAATGGACAAAAAAACCAGAAAATTTTGCAGGTTGCCAAACAAAAAGATGATGTACTGAAAAAACGCTTGTGGTTGTGTGATGAGAACCAGTGGTGGGCGTATTTACCTCATCAACCTGAAAATCTAACACCAGATAATCTTATTTTATTTGAAGAGCGGCCGATGCATCTGGCAGCTCAGCGGCGCCGTATTCCTTCCGAATTATTGCAGCATCCCTACCAGCTTATTCCAATGGCCAGTTTAGGGCATTGCATTGAAGGAGAAATCTATCCGTTTGAGCTGATTCTCAAGGCTCAACAGCTTGAGTCGAACCAGACTAATGTCATTGATGCATTTAAAACCTTGTGCAAAGATTTTTTTGAGGTGAATTTACGTTTATTCCGCTTAGGCCTCATGGGAGAAATTCATGGCCAAAATATCTGCATAGTCCTTAATCAAGGGCAGTTCTCAGGCTTTATGCTGCGTGACCATGATTCGGTGCGGATCTATTTACCTTGGTTGCTAGAACACGGCCTGGAAGATCCATGCTATTTAAGCCCGCATGATTTTAGAATTACGCTTTATCATGATGCTGTCGAAGACTTGATCCTGTATTTACAGACCTTGGGCATACAGGTCAATCTGGCCAGTATTTTAGAAGCAGTTGCTGAATATTATCATATTGATGAACTTAAACTGTGGCGCGTATTAGCTCAACAATTACAGCAGGCTTTGAATCATACCCCATTGTGTGCAGAGGCGAGGGCTGAGTTACAGAACCTTCTATTCGAAAAAGCACAGTGGCCGTATAAACAGCTCATTCGTCCATTGCTGGAGCAGCAGAATCGAGTAGGGAGCATGCCCAGCAGCATCGGCGAAACCTGTAATATTTTAAAAAAAGTTTCGCACTTTTCATTACAGTGAATAAAACGGGTCTCTAAAACGTGCGTTCCCATATCTCTGTCATGAATATTGATTTTGCACTGGAATTTGAACAGCCAGGTTTAGCACAGGCCAGAAAGATATTGGCTGAAAAACTTAACATCCACATAAATTTACATGAGCACAATGAATTGAGCTTTGCAGATTTATTAGAGCCCCGGCATTGTGCAATGGTATTGGGTGAATTTCAGTCCCGTATTCAGGCCTTAAACCTGACCTGTTCAGGTTCAATGTTCATAAAATATTGGGCTGTTCCGCTGCTATTTCCTTATCTATATGCCCTGCTCACTGAACAGCTAAATTTATCTTGGCAGCTGTCAGCACTTTCAGTGCAAATGGCACCGACGTGGTCTTGGGACCAGCATTTGAATTTTAAGGCTTCAAGTTTATCTCTAACGGCTCTAAGTACTCAAAATTCTGGTTATGAAGCATTTATGTTGAAGATTTTTCATGACCTCAATCAGATTTTTCAGGTGATCGGTCAGGTAGCAAAAGTACAACGGTTTCTGCTTTGGGAAAATACCGCTCTGCGTATTTTACAGTTCTATGACCTGATGCAGCGCAAAAATCCCGATGACATTTACAAGAGCGACATGCAACGTCAGTTTCTACTCGATCTGGAGGCTGAACGGTTTGGTTTAAAACACAATCCGTTTTTACTCTTGCAACACAGCAGTCAATCCAGTCTCGAAAATTATCAGCGTAAAAAATGCTGCTTTTATTTTCAACTTCCTGAAGCTGAAAATGAATACTGCGGCAGTTGCCCATTAGCAAATAAACACCCATAAAGTGATCAACCTTCATGTTAGAACTATCCGATAATTTATTAAAATCTTATTCCGCTATTTCCAGTTCAACGATCGGCCATATTTTAGATACCGGCTATTTACCTGGTATTCATGCTGTAAATTCAATTCAGCAGATAGCAGGTAGGGTCAGAACAGTCACCTTAAACTCTGTTAACGCTATGCAGATTCGTGAGGCTCTCTTAGCCAGTAAAGCGGGTGATGTCTTGGTGATCGATGCGCGCAACATCGGTAATCGCGCCTGTTGGGGCGAACAGCGTCATCGAGCTGCCATTTACCATCAACTGGCTGCAATTGTGGTGTTGGGTGCAGTTACCGATATCAGCGCCTTACGTACCATGAAAGTTCCGGTTTTTGCCCAGGCGGTCAGTTGTTTAACTACCAGAGCCGAAGGGGAAAGCCTGGTCGATTTTGATCAGGCCATTTATTATTTTGATGCTGTTATCTCCACTGGTGACCTTATAGTTGGAGATGCTGATGGTGTGTTTATTTTAAAGCCTGACATGGCAGAAAGATATGTGGCCCAATTTCAAAATATAGAGTTACTCGAACAGCAAAAACGTGATCAATTTTTTAAACAACATCCTCCTGAAGATTATTATCACCAGCTAAACCACAGAAATAATTCAGAAAGAGACATAATCTAATGAAGACCTTATCCTCCTGCTTACCAAACCACTTTAATTATCAGGAAAAAGGTATCAGCTATGCACTGCGGGCCTTAAGCTTACCGGATGATTTTCCACTCCTGTATAAATGGATGCATGAACTACATGTTATTCCACAATGGCAACTCAATAAGCCAGAATCGGAACTGGCAGCATATTTTGAAAAAATGCAGGTAGATGACCATCAGCGGCTCTACATTATTCAGATCGAAGGGGAGGACATTGGCTATCTGGAGATTTATGAAGCCAAGCGAGACAGATTATCATTGTATTACTCTGCATTAGATCACGATTTAGGTTGGCATATTCTATTAGGTGAAAAAAAAGTGGTCGGAAAAGGGCATTTTAGAGCCGTTATGCGTCTGATAATTTATTTCATTTTTGAAAATTCGCCTGCAGAAAAAATTGTTGGCGAACCTGATGAGCGTGTCAGATCTTATGAATACATTGCACAAGATATTGCTTTTAAAGCGCAGAAAAAAATCAGGATGCCAGAGAAAAATGCCATTCTATACTATTGTTTCAGAGAAGAATTTTATGAAAAATGTGGGGAATATAAATCTTTTTTAAATAAATAATTGTTAACTGGGCTTATCAATTTATTTTTTCACCATTTTTAAAATCCGGATTCTAAAATTTAGCGATTCAGGTTAGTTGATAAAGTAACTTCAAAAAGTTGAGTGAAAAAATAGTAAATATTGCAACAAAAAATTTACATTGATAATAATAATTATTATTATTTGCATCAATATTAATATTCTTATAAAGGGATTAAGAATGCGACTATCTCAATTTAGTCTGTGTTTTCTTACTGTAGCAATTTCCTCACTTTTATATGCGGAAGATTCTGGTTCTGAATTAAAAGAGCTGAAAAATTCAGATAAAACAATGAAACTTTCTCCTATTGTGGTCACAGCTACCCGTACACCTAAAACAATTGCTGAGATTGCGGGTACAGTACAGACTATTCAGGGTGAGGATATTGCTCAACAGGCGGGAGCGAGCCGGAAAGTTGCAGATGTTTTAGCGCAACTCGTACCCTCACTGGCACCAAGTAGTGGAACAACCAGTAATTATGGACAAACCATGCGTGGTCGTAATGTATTGGTCATGATCGATGGAGTTTCACAAACAGGTTCGCGTGACGTAGCGCGTCAGCTCAACAGCATCAGTCCAAATATGATTGATCATATTGAGGTAGTTTCAGGTGCGACCAGTATTTATGGTTCAGGTGCAACGGGCGGGATCATTAATATTATTACTAAACGTGCAGATAAATCGAAAAATTTCAGTTTTCAGACCAAGTTGGGCCTGACATCGGCTGACAATTTCCGTCGCGATAGCCTAGCTTATCAAGTGGGGCAAACTGCTTCATTTAATAATGACAAGATGGACGGTTTTTTAGGTATAGATTATACCAGCCGAGGTTCGCAGTTTGATGGTAAAGGCAATCGTATCCCGTTAAGCCCTTGGCAGGGCAGCACGATGGATACTAACACGCTTGATGTGAATGGCCGTTTAAACTTTAATTTAACCGATCAGCAAAGCTTAAGTTTTGGTACACAATATTATAATGATGAACAGGATACCGAATATGGCCCTGACTATTCCTATCTGCAAAAAGGTACACAGCCTTCATATAAAGCCATTAAAGGATGGAGTTTAGATAAACAACCTTTCACAGAACGCTATGCCTTTAATACCCAATATCAAAATCAGGATTTCCTGGGACAAACTTTGAATATTGAAGCGTATTACCGTAATGAAAAAGCACGTTTTGTACCATATGGTTATTCAAAAGATGGTGTTGACGTAAAGCAAAGTCAATCCAATGTGGACTATGCAGGAATTCGCTCTACCGTTCAATCTGATCTGCAGGTAGCCGACCGGGCTTTAAGGCTGACCTATGGCCTGGACTATGACAGGGAAAAAGACCACCAGTGGGCCGATTACTATAAACCTAGTAATAATGGCTTGGTTTATACCCCTACAGGTAAAAAAGAAAGTGCGGGACCTGATACAAGAATCCAGAATATTGGAACATTTGTACAAGGTGATTATGCCATTACGGATCGTTTAAATATTCAGGCAGGTGTACGTTATCAATATGTTCAGGCGGATACTGACAGTTATTTTACTGCACGTAAACCTATTACATTAATGGCAGCTGACTCTACCGATTCTGACAAGCTCCTGTTCAATTTAGGTGCAGTTTATGAGTTAACGGACATACAGCAAGTGTATGCCAACTTTTCACAAGGTTATAGTTATCCTGATGTACAACGGGTACTGCGTGATGTAGCTGCCTATACCTTAACGACGTCAGGTATTGCACCGATTACAGTTAACAGCTATGAACTGGGTTGGCGCTTAAATCAGGATAATGGCATAAACTTGGCTCTAACGGGGTTTTATAACACTTCTGATAAAGTAGTACAGTTCAATTCTGACCGTTCAGTAAATGTAGTCGATACCGATCAGCGCATTTATGGAGCAGAAGCAACTGTGAATTATCCATTTATAGAAAATTATAAGGTCGGTGGTACTTTGGGTTATACGCGGGGACAATATAAAGATGTTGCAAATAACTGGCATGAACTTAATGCTTTTGCAGTTTCCCCGACGAAAGGTACTCTATTTGCTGAGTGGAGCAATGAGCAAGGCTATGGTGTGCGCGCACAAATACAAGCTATTAAAGGTACAGATAAAGCATATAAAGATGACCAGGCATTAAAAGCGGCGGGTCTAACAGATAGCAATAGTGCGGCCGAAATTAAAGGCTATACCACGATGGATGTTTTGGCTCATTTTCCTATGGCTAAAGGTCGTGTAGATTTTGGTCTTTATAATCTGTGGGACCGTCAATACAAAACCGTATTTGCTCAACAAGCAGCAGTTACTAATGATAACCCTATACTGGCGATTCCTGCTGAAGGTCGTACTTTCGGCTTAAGCTATACCATTAATTATTAATACTTATCCAGGAACTATCTGTAGCAGTCTATAGCAGAACAGATAGTTCTTCATTTCTTGAGATGTCATGAAAGATAACGTCAATGGATAAAAAGAAATCAGAATGGTTATCTATTAGAGAGATTTTTTATATCTGCTTGGCAGCTTATGCCTATAGCGTATGGATATCTTGGGTTTTACCTGATTATTTACCTTTCGCAAAAGCTGAAAATATCTATTTTTCTGCCCTCCTGGGTTTTATTTTTCTCATTTTTTATATTGTATTAGTTCCTGGTCTGCGCTCTAAGCGATGGCAAAAGAGAATAAATTATCTGAGTTATGTCTTGTTGCTAGGCTATTGGATAATAAAAAAATAGGAGAACATTAAATGCAGTTTCGCCAGGTACAGGCAACTTTGCACAGCTGGTTGGGTATAGTTGTACTATGGTCAGGTTTCTTAATCTTTTTTACCGGCTCCATTGCCTACTTTAGAACTGAAATTAACCTCTGGTCTAAACCTGAAATCTTTTTATATTTAAAAAAGCCTCCTCCTTCTTTTGAATCGGCCCAAGTCGCTTATGATTATTTAAATATGCATGCCCTGGAAGCAAAAAGATGGCGGGTGAATCTTGCGAATTCCCGAATGCCCTTTAACACTTTAGAGTGGCAAGATAAAACAAATAAGTACCATAAAATACAAGATCCGAATACAGGATTAATCTTAAAAGAGGTCCGAGAAAGTTTGGGAGGCGACTTCTTTTTTAAATTACATTACAGTCTTTATCCCTTACCAGATGTAGTAGGTAGAACGCTCGTAGTCATTATAGGCATTCTATTTCTCATTGCATTGATCAGCGGGATATTGACCCATAAAAAAATATTTAAAGATTTCTTTGTCTTTCGGAGTTTTAAGGGACAGCGGACCTTGTTAGATTTACATCATATTACTGGTGTAGTAACACTTCCTTTTTATTTAATTATGGCCTTTACTGGCATCATGATTTTCTTTTACCTGCTTATGCCTTGGGGAATCAATCAACAATATGGCGAAAATGGAATAAAAAAATTTTATAACGAAATACAATATATCAATCCGCCAAAACTGGCAGCAGATTCAGGTATTCATTTAAAAGAATTCTCTACCTTCTCCAGTCAATTACCTCAACAGGGCAGTAATGGTACTACTCTGGAGAAATTTGAAGTTAAAAATCCAAATACTACAGAAGCCTTAATTACGTTTGACTATGGATATAAAAAATTAATTACTTTCAATAATCCACAATTTATTTTTTTAGCAAATACTGGAAGGCAACTAAATAATGAAAGGAATCTTCATCCTGTCGCTCAAATCAGCTCGGCAACCTATGGGATTCATTTGGGTTATTACGCCAGTCAATCAATGAGATGGGTGTTGGCGAGTTTAGGTTTTGCTGGTTGCATCATGCTGGTCGCCGGAGCTTTATTATGGCAAAAGAAACGGATTAAACAGCAACATACATTAAGTTATAAGATACTGAGTTACCTTAACTATTTCACTTTCTTGGGCTTGCCATTTGCAACAGCCATGTATTTTTTGGCCAACCGTGTTTTACCAACCAATCTTGAACATCGAGTTCAGTACGAGTTACTGACATTTTTTATAAGCTGGATTGGAATTCTAATCATTCCGATGCTGATCAAAATGCAAAAAGCTATTATTTTAGCCTTTATATTCACTGCTTTTATTTTATTGATAACAGTATTAAGTCCTGTATTTCTTTCTCCACAAGCTTTCATCCTCAATACATGGCAGAGTAAAACTTGAAGTGCGACATAAACCACCTAATTAATTTAAAGGGTTTATGGAGTATATAAAATTGTCATACCATCATCTTAACTTTGAAGATCGTACTGCATTAATGCTTGAGTCAAGAAAAGAAGGCTTTTCAGCCAGAAAATTTGCTGAACTCATTAAAAGACATCCTAGTACGATCTATCGTGAGCTTAAAAGAAATAGCATCAATGACGTTTATCAAGCTCGATATGCTTCTGATAACACCTTCGCTAGACGTAGACGTGGTCACAGAAAACTCAAAATCGATTCAATCCTCTGGAAATTTATTGT